>CAYQYM010000054.1:0-10233 GCA_964421715.1 uncultured Acidipila sp. | reverse complement strand
GAAGAGGCGAAGACCGGCCTCTGCTCGAAGCCTATGATGTCGGCCAGCGTGTCGTAGGTGTCGAGCAGTGAGTGCTGCTCACCGCAGGCCACGTTATAAACATTGCCGCTCACCCTGGCCGCCGGCGCCGTGGCGGCCAGCGCATTGGCACGCACCACATTGTCAATGTATGTAAAGTCGCGGCTCTGAGAACCATCGCCATAGATGGACGGGGTAACGCCCGTCAGCATGCCGGTGATGAACTTGGCCAGCACGCCGGAGTAGGGCGAGTCCGCGGCCTGGTACGGCCCGAATACGTTGAAGTAACGCAGGCATACCGTTTCCATGCCGTAAACGCGCGAGAAGCTCTGCATGTAGTGCTCACCGGCCAGCTTCTGCACGGCATATGGCGAGATGGGTGCCGTCGGCATCGCCTCGTGTTTGGGCAGCGTCGGCGACTCACCGTAGGCAGAAGACGAGGCTGCATACACCACGCGGCGGACCCCGGCATCACGCGCAGCCAGCAGCAGCTTGAAGGTGCCCTCCACGTTATTCAAGTGGCTCGACATCGGGTCAAGCACCGACTTCGGCACGGATGGCAGTGCAGCCTGGTGAAAGATCACATCGACGCGTTCGCATAGCTTTCGCATGGCATCCTGGTCGCGGATGTCTGCCTTGTGGAAGGCCATCTGCGAGCGCACACCGTTCAGGTTTTCCACCCGGCCGGTAAGCAGGTTGTCTACGCCGACTACGTCATGACCGGCGGCAACGAAGTGCCGGGCCAGGGAGGAGCCGATAAAGCCCGCGGCGCCAGTAATAAGAATGCGTGCCATAAATCTGCAGACCTCAGTGAAGCGCGAGTGATGCTGCGTCCCTCTTCAGGCTGGGCGCGGTTTAGGGCCGCGCTCTGCCCGGGTGCCAGCTAGCAGCGAACTACGTTCTCCGCCGTGATGCCGGCCGTTGCGTTGCGCGTGTCTACTACAAGCCTGGACTCCCGCACAATGCGCGCGTAGTCATAATCCGAGTGGTTGGTGGCGATCAGCACGCAGTCATACTGGCCCAGATTCTCAAGCGGCGTGCAGGTCATGTTCAGTTCGTAATGGCGTCCGCGGCCGACGGTCGGGAAGAACGGATCGTTATAGAAGACCTCGGCGCCGCGTTTGCGCAGCAGCTCGATCAGCGTGAGCGAGGGTGACTCGCGCAGGTCGTCGATGTCCTTCTTGTAAGCCAGGCCGAGCACGAGGATGCGGCTGCCCTTGATGGCCTTGGCGCGATCATTGAGCGCGGCGGCTACAGCGTCTATGACGTGGTAAGGCATGGAGGTGTTGATCTCACCGGCCAGATCGATGAAGCGCGTTGAGAAGTCTACTTCCTTTGCCTTCCACGAGAGGTAGAACGGATCAATCGGAATGCAGTGGCCGCCCAGGCCCGGACCCGGATAGAACGCCTGGAAGCCGAAGGGCTTCGTGGCCGCGGCGTTGATGATCTCCCAAATGTCAAGATTCATGCGCAAGCAGAGCAGCTTCAGTTCATTCACCAGCGCGATGTTCACGCAGCGGTAAATGTTCTCGAGAAGCTTTGTCATCTCTGCAGCGGCAGGGCTGGAGACCGGCACGATGCGGCGGAAGATCGAGCGATAGAGCTCGCCGGCCAGGTCGCGCGTCAGCTCCGTCGGCGCACCAACCACCTTTGGAATATCCGGGCGGTCTACGACCGTGTTGCCCGGGTCTTCGCGTTCGGGCGAGTAGGCCACGTGAAAGCAACGCGACTCATCGCGTCCATCGCGGTAGCAGGTCAGTCCGTCCGGGTTACCGGCCTCGAGCAGCGGCACCATCACCTCCTCCGTCGTACCGGGGTAGGTGGTGCTCTCAAGAATGATGAGGTGGCCGGGCTTCAGGTGCGGCGCCAGCGCGCGCGCCGTGGACTCGATATAGCGCATATCCGGCCCCTGGTGCTCATCCAGCGGCGTCGGAACGCAGATCATCACCGCGTCCATGTCGTGAATCGCGGCGTAATCGGCAGTCGCGCCAAAGCCCGCCTCGCGCAGCTGCTGAATCTCTTCCGGCAGAATGCGCTGAATGTAGGAACGGCCGGCGTTGAGCGCGTCCACCTTGGCGGCGTCTACGTCAAAACCAGTTACCTTGAAGCCAGCGCGGGAATAAAGCATGGCCAGCGGCAGACCTACGTAACCAAGGCCCACCACGCCAAGACGCGCGGTGCGGTTTTCAATGGACTGCCGTACTGGGTGAAGTTCCGTCGTCGTATTCATTCCTGTTCCTTGGTGTCCTTTGCTGCTTACGCTTTCACTCTTTGCACGTTACTTGCCGCAGTGATTTCCCCGCATAAAACCGAGCTTTTGCTCTCCCAGCGGAACGTCCACGGAGAAGGTATGCACCCCTCTGCATATTGAGACCGGTCATGCCCCCAGCTTCCTGTCCACCATCTCGCAGTAAGCCGCGTAATGCCTTCCCATGGCCTTCTCCGCTGTCGCGAGGTCAAAGCGGTGAACCTCCTTGAGCGCGGCGTAGCTGAGCTCGTCCCGGCGCTGCGTATCGCGCAGCTCGCAGATCGCATCGGCCAGCGCGCGCGGAGCATTCGGCGGTATCAGCAGGCCAGCGTTACGCAGCGCCTCGCGGTTGCCACCCACGTCCGTTGCGATTACCGGGAGACCAAAGGCCATGTATTCGAGAATGGAGTTGGAAAATCCCTCTGCCGAGGAGCACAGTACAGCGATATCCATGGCCGCCAGATAGGGGCGAATATCCACCTGGGCACCAGCCAGCGTGATCACGCCTTGCAGGCCATGCGCTGCGATAAGCTGCTCAATACTGGAGCGCTCTTCCCCGTCGCCCACCACCATGAAGCGCAGCTTGCGGTCGCGCTGGTGGGCCAGCAGTGCCGCCTCCACAAACATATCGATTCCCTTCACCTTCCGCAGGCCTGAGACATTGCCGATCAGCAGGTCCCCTGAGCCGAGACCCAGCCGATGACGCAGGTCCAGCCCGGCACCGTGAGGCGCACGCAGCTGCTCGATATCCACGCCGTTGTAGACCACGGCGAGGCGCTCCCGTGGAACGCGCTCCATCTCAATTACGCGCTCCACTACCGCCTGCGAGTTGGCCAGCACGTGGTCGGTGAGCCGGTTGGCCAGCCAGCGCAGTACGGGGGTTGCGCGGCTGTTGTTCATCGGCACAGGGTTCAGATTGCGCCGCGTCGTCACAACCACCGAAATCCCGGCCAGCCGTGCAAGCACAGGCCCGATAAGGTTTGCGTCGCTAAAAAACGTTTGCAGGATGTGGAACCGCCCGCGCCGCATCCAGCGCAGCAGGCGCCGCATCTCGCCGAGTCCCTGGACGGAAGAGAGCTTTTTTATGTCGAAGAAAGTTACCGGGCATCCGGCCATCTCCTCCGTCAACCAGCGCGTCTCGCGCAGAATGGCTAGCTCCGGCACGAGCCCGTTGTTCCGTGCGATGCGCACCATCTGGAGTATCTGGCGCTCCGTGCCGCCTGCCGTAATGGCGGCCATGCCCTCCACTAGAATCAGGAGCCTGCGCGCGGCAGGCTGCAAAGCTTTGGTTCCGTCCCTGCCGTTCTGCCCCGCTCTCGTTCCGGCGCTCACAACTTCCAGCATGCTCAATTGCTTCTCCCGATTCCAGGAAAGTAGTTGCAATTTCTGTGCCGCTTGCCGGAGGACACATAGACGCCGCTCTCACGACTGCGCTATGCAGAACTCTGCGCACACTGGGCGGAATCACTTGAATCGAATCAAATCTGGAAGTCGGATGGCTATTCAGTTGCTCACCAGAAACTTGCAATATTGCAGCGTGGCTTCGGGTCCACCTTCGGCTCACGCAGTTAAGGAAGCATGAACCTCAGGCTCAAATTAGGTCTGGCATCCGCGCTGGACAGGGCAGGACTCGTAACCGCGCTCAAGCGCTACCGCTCGAGCCACAGCGGCATTGTTCTTGCATTCCATCGGGTTCTGCGGAAGCAAGACATTCCGGCCTGCTACGAGCGGCAGATCGCAATGACAGACACGGTGTTTTCAGAGATGCTCGAACTGCTGCTCCGCGAGTTCCGGGTCGTTCCCCTGGAGCAGATGATCGCCAATCCGGAGGGCATAGACGGACGCCAGCGTATCGCGCTGACCTTTGACGATGGCTGGGAGGACACGTATACGGTGGCCTATCCTCTCATGCGCCGCTTCGGAGTACCCGCAACGGTCTTCATCTGCACCGGACTCATGGGCACGGACCAGCTCTTGCCCGAGGAGCGCTTCGTGCGCATCTGGCGCACCTGCGCCGCGCGGGAGCAGATCCAGATGCTCCTCAAGGACCTGCAGCGGTGGGGTGTCGGCACGTCGGGGCCGCTTGAGATGCACCCTTGGGCAAGGCGGCTGAAGCGGCTGCCGCTCGATGCGAAGCACATGCTGCTTAGCCATCTTGAAGAGGCCTACCGCGTGCCGCGCGATCACCAGCGCCGCTTTCTGAACTGGCAGGAGGCACTCATCATGAGCCAGAACGGCATCAGCTTCGGCTCGCACTCGGTGCGCCACTCCACGCTTCGCTCTGAGCAGCCCTCCACCCTCGTGAACGAGCTGGTCGAGTCTCGGCGGACCATCGCCGCAAAGCTTGGCCGCGAGGCTACCACCCTCGCGTATCCAAACGGCTCCTATGACGAGCGCGTCATAGAGGCTGCAGGCGAGGCGGGCTATACCCACGGCTTCACCATCGAGTGCGGCTACTACACTCGGAAGACACATCCACTCGCGATTCCGCGCATCTGCATGGCGGATTCAGTTGTGACCGATGAACACGCGCTGCTGCACACGGCACGCACGCGGCTCTACCTGCAGAAGGTACCCGGCAGAACGGCGCACGTGCCTGCGGGTTAGAGCCCGCAGTATTCGAGCAGCAGCCCCGCGCCCAATCCCAGGTAGATGCCGAGCAGCACAGCCGGAGCACGCCACAGGTAGCCTAACCCGTGCGCCCGCGCAAGCTGAACGGAGACGACGGCGCAGGCGGCAAGAAACAGCGCGACCGGAATCCAGAAGAGCACTGACCACGGCATAGGGAGCAGGGCCGCGGGCAGCGCCAGCACGAAGAAGACAAGCAGCACCATTGGCGCAATCTGCGCGGCCGAGGCATAGTCCGGATGCTTGCGCATGAGCCTCACCCTGCCGCGGCCGTAGCGGATCATCTGCTTCCACAACCCCCGCCAGGTCGCACGCGGCTCGTAGTAGACCGCGAGACGCGGATCAGTGTAGGCGCGCAGGCCCTGCTTGCGCACGCGCAGGTTGAAGTCGCAGTCTTCGCAGGCATCAAAGCGCTCGTCATAAAAGCCCACCAGGTCGAAGACCTCGCGGCGATAGGTTGCGCCGGATGTGGTGGGATCGACAAATCCCGAAAACTTCATGTCGTAGATCAGCGAGTCCCGGCCGTGGCCGAGCCAGGAGGCGCGCACCGCCGCGATGGCGCGGCCCATTCGCGTGGGCACGGGTGCAAGTAGCGGCTGCGGACGGCAGAGGCAGTCGGCTCCGGTCTCCCGCAGCAGCGATGCCGTGTCCCTGAGCAGCCGGCGAGAGGGCAGCGCGCAGTGGCCGTCAATAAACAGGATTACCTCGCCGCGGGCGGCGCGAACCCCTGCATTGCGTCCCGGCCCGGAGCGGATGCCCTCATTGCGGACCACGCGCAGGCTCACGCGAGCATGCGCCGCAAGGTGTTCAACAAGTTCGCGGGTGCCATCCGTCGAGCAGCCATCTGCGACGATGATCTCGAAGCGCTCGCACGGATAGTCCTGCTCGAGCATCTCCCGGATGAGCCCGGGCAGCGTCTTGTGCTCGTTGCGCACAGGAAGGACGACGGAGATAAACGGGATCTCTGAAAGAGCTTGCATAATTCGACCTGTCGCGCGGTCTTACCGGACCGTACGGCTCCACTGCTTGCGGCGCAGGCCTAAGACGCCCAGCGCCTGCGCGAAGCCGACAAACGCCAGATAAGCCGGGGTGAGCAGTAGCGGGCGCAGCGCATAGGCCCTGCTGCCTGCCTTTCGCAGCACCAGCATGAGATAGGCAAACTGCAGCGCGATGCTCACCGCCAGCATTGCGGCTGAGAGGTATGCCGCCGCGCCCTGCGCCACGGCCAGCAGCAGGAGTGCGGCGGCAGTGAGGTAGATCAGCAGTACGCGGCTGGTGAAGAGCAGCATCAGCGCCGCTTCTGCCAACTTCAGCCGGCGCTCGCGCGCGGCGCCCGCCAGCAGGCGCGGAACAGAGCGGCCGATGAGCTGGAACATGCCGGTCGCCCAGCGCAGCCGCTGCGGCGCCGCGTCCTGCACGCGCGCGGTCATGCGCGACACAACGCATGCGGCTTCCACAAGGCGCACCGGCACACCGGCCAGCGCGAGCGCAATGGCATACTCCGCGTCTTCCACCACGGAGTTGGCTGCAAACGGTACCTGTGCAAGCGCACTGCGGCTGATGAGAAAACCGTTGCCCTGGATGAGATTCACAAGCCCAAGGGCGGTACGTGGACGGGCGGAAAAGCTGTTCTCCGCAGCCTTGGAAGCGATCGTCAGCGAATCGAACCAGTGCTCACCGCCATGCGCGGGAGAGAACTCGTAGCGTCCTTGCAGTACGACAGCCGGCCTCTGCTCCATCAAAGCCTGGTGATAGGCTGCAGCGATGGCATGGAAGAAGCCGGGCTGCAGTTCGGAATCCGCATCGAGAATCAGCGCAAGATCGTAGCCAATGCCAGCAGCACGCGCAAAGGCCCACGCCAGCGCGGCGCCCTTGCCGCGCAGCTCGGGGGCGTGCCGCTCCCAAACCTCCGCACCCTGCGCGCGGGCAAACTGCGCCGTGTCGTCGCTGCAGTTGTCGGCGACTACAATCGTGCGGCAGTCAAATCCGTGCGCCTCGCGCAGCACGCTCAGAACCGAGGCCTCAACTCCGCGGCCCTAGTTGTGCGCGGGAATCAACATAAGGAAGCGCGGCCGCCCGGAAAGCGGAACAGTGGCAGGCACTTCAAACAGTATTCGCAGACACAGGAGCGCGAAGAAGAGGCTGTAGAGCGAAGCCGCGAGAGAGCAGAACGCCAGCAGCAAAGCGAGAGCCTCAGGCATGTTTAGCGCGCACCCTTGCCCGAAATCATGATCTTTACTGTCTTCACGAAGATGAGCACATCGAGCAGCAGCGAGCGGTTCTTCAAGTAGAAAAGGTCGTACTCCAGCTTCTCGCGCGACTCTTCAATGTTAGCGCCGTAGCTTGCGCACACCTGCGCCCAGCCGGTAATGCCGGGAGGAATGCTGTGCCGCACGTCGTAGTAGGGGATGTGTTCGCCGAGCATTTTTACAAAGTGCGGCCGCTCCGGACGCGGGCCAACCATGTTCATGTCGCCGCGCAAAACGTTCCATAGCTGCGGCAGCTCATCGAGCCTGAGCGTGCGCAGAATGCGGCCGCTGCGCGTCACGCGCGGATCGTGATCCGTGGCCCAGACGGGCCCGGAGCCGGACTCGGCATCAATCCGAATCGACCGGAATTTGATGGTCAGAAAGGTCTTCCCATTCAGGCCCACGCGCTCCTGCTTGTAGAAGACAGGGCCTTTCGAGTCGAGCTTGACCAGCAGCGCGAGAAAGACAAAAAGAGGCGAGGTCAGCAGCAGACCCATTGCGGCGGAGATAAAGCTGAAAAGCCGGTAAACCACGGCACCCGCACGCGAAGGTGCAAAGCCTTTGCCGAAGGTCATCTGGCCGGCGCGCACCAGCCGCACCGGCACGCGTCCTGTGATCGTCTCATATAGCGCGGTGGCGTCATCAATGCGAACGCCGCGGCGGCGCAGATCCAGAAGCTCGGCTGCAGGCAAGGTGTCCGTGTGGATGTCGGACGATACGGCGATGCGGTCTGCCTCAAAGGAGCGCGCTATGCTGGATAGCTCGTTCAGGTCGCCGCAGACGGCAAAGGAGAGATCGGCAGGCAGCGGAGCGCCGTCTGAAGGGACGATGCCGCGCAGCTTGAGCGGCAGCGCACGCTTCTGGCCGATGGCCGCCGCCAGCAGCTGCACGCTTACGCCACTGCCCACCAGCAGCACACGTTCGCGCGACAGCACGCGCTTGTGCATCCACTCTGCCAGCAGTCGGTAAGCACAAAGCACGATGACAAAGGTCAGCAGGTTCATCTCAAGCGTGCGGTAGCTGCTCTCTTGCATCAGCATGCTCCACCAGAGCGGCGTCAGCAGGAGCACTCCGGTGCCAACGGCGCGCAGGCTGCGCAGCAACACCTGGCGTCCGGTGTGCGCGGTCTCCAGGTCATAAAGGTCGCACAGGTAAAAGCACGTAAGGCAGACGAGCACGGCCAGCGTCATGGACGCCAGTGCCCACGGAGCGGCCAGCAGGCCGCCGCCACGCTGCGGGTAAAACGAGAGAAGGATGGCTGACGCCACGAAGAGCCCGTCAAGCCCGGCAATGATAAACAGCCGGGACGGCAGATAAAGGTTGCAGTACTTAATCACAAGAGCCTCACACAACTAGCGGTAGTAGGCGCGGTAGTACTCTTCGTACTTCATGGTCTTCACATCGTTCAGGATGCAGCCGAGAGCCTTCTCCCCCAGCATGTCCAGCGCATCGCGTGTGCAGGCAATCGGCGTCCGGTCGGCGCGCACCAGCAGCATGGCATGGTCCATCATCGGCAGCAGCACGTGCGTGTCCACAGTAAGCAGCAACGGCGCCGAATCTACAATCACGACGTCATATTCCTCGCGCGCCTGCTCCAGCAGCAGCCGCGTTGCGCTTGCGTGCAGGGTTTCGTCCGGATTGTCCACGGGTGAAGTCAGCACCAGCGCATGCATATTCGGTTTGAGCTGCCAGAGCTTCTCGCGCCAGTCGTTCGCTTCAAAATAGGAGACCGGCTCGCTGGCAGCTTCGATGCCCAGTAGCCGGTGCAGCGATGGACGCCGCAGATCCATGTCGATGACGAGCACGCGGCGATCCGCAGCATTGCTGATGGCATAGGCCAGGTTGGCGGAGGTGAGTGTCTTCCCTTCTTCCGCGATGGCGCTTGTGAGCAGGAACATTTTACTGCGCAGGTTTGCTACTACCTGCAGCACTCGCGTGGAGAGCAGGCGGTAGCGCTCGATGGCGAAGTAGAACAGCTTTTCGCGATTCGGCGTGACCTCGTGGGCCAGCAATACCTCGGCGGCTACCTGCCGGCTCTCGATGTTGCGCCGGGGGTGCGGGCCGCGCACTAAGTGCTCCAGAACCTGAGCCTCTACATTTTCCCCATCCATGGCGATCCTCTCGCCCGGAGTGAGCCGCTCCCCCCGGAAGCTGGTCAGCGTCGAGGCTTTCCGCCCGGCTTGGAAATGCACGTCCATTGAACCCTCTTTTCCTGCGCCTTCAAACATCCCTGGATTTAGCCGGCCTGCTGCCATGGAGCCCTCTCGACAGCCTGCTTCTTAATATCGAGGCTGGGCAGCGCGACGATCAGCGGCAGATCGAGATAGCGCGAGGCCTCTTCTGGAGAGTGAATGGTTGCGTCCCGCAGGTCCATCGCCACAGCCAGCAGCACACCGATGGCGATGCCGCCTACGAGTCCGCCGGCGTTGACGAGGAGCAGGTCGGGGGAGTACGGCTCGTGAGGCGCGCTCGCCGGATCCAGCACGCGGAAGCTCTCGCTGTCGTCATGCTGCTCGAGCGCCGTTGCCATGCCGGACGCCTGTTGCTTCTCGGCCAATGATTCGTAGTTCTTCTGCATTGCCAGGTAGTCACGCTGCAGACTTTCGAACTCACCCTGCACGGCGGGCAGCAACTCTACACGGCCCTGCAGCGCGCGCAGTTGGCCCTCGAGCTGCGCCTGCTTCTGCGTGCGCGACTTGATCTCCTGCTGGATGGCCACCAACTGCCCCTGCAGCTGCTGGCTTACGCTGGGGCCGCCAGGGCCTACGCGCATGCTCTTTGACTTCGGCGCGTTTTCCACCTGCTGCTCCAGCTGCGCCACCTCTGCCTTTAGCCGGATCACGTCCGGGTGCGAATCGGTGTACTTCTGCTGCGCGGCGGCAAGCTGGTCGCGCTTCTGCTGCAGTTGAATCTCCAGCGGACCGGCCACGGTCACGCCTGCGCCGCTCTTGTCTGAGCCGTTCATGTTGAGCATCGACTGCAGGTAGACGCGTTCCTGGTTCGACCGGTCGCTGGCCTCGATGTGTGCATGCGTCCGGCTCTGCGTCTGGCTGATAAGCGTCAGGTTCGAACTCTCCTGCTCCGGCAGGC
>CAYQYM010000053.1:0-10246 GCA_964421715.1 uncultured Acidipila sp. | reverse complement strand
TCGTTGCGGCGCACCTCCGCCACCAGGCTCTCGCCGGTAAGCGTCAGCTCGTCCAGCCCATCTGAGCCGTGGACGACGAAAGCATGCCGGACGCCCAGCTTCGCCATGCTCTCGGCTACAACCGCAACCCGATCCCGTGCGAAGACGCCCATCACCTGCTGCGCCGCGCCCGCAGGGTTGGTGAGCGGCCCGGCCAGGTTGAAGATGGTGCGGAAGCCGAGGGCCCGGCGAACCGGCTGCACGCGGCCCAGGCTGGGGTGCAGCGCCGGCGCGTAGAGAAAGGTGAAGCCGGTGGATCGCAGGCAGGCTACGGACTGCTGCGGCGTGAGAGCTACCGGAACCCCGAGTGCCTGGAGCACGTCCGCTGAGCCGCAGCGCGAGGTGACGGCGCGGTTGCCATGCTTGGCCACCCTGGCCCCGGAGGCTGCGGCGACCAGCGCCGCTCCCGTGGAGATATTAAACGTGCCCAGACCGTCGCCGCCGGTCCCGCAGGTATCCACCAGCTGTGCTCGTTCCTCTCCGGTGAAAGGAACCGTGACGGCCAGGCTGCGCATGACCTCGGCAAAGCCGGTCAGCTCGTCAGCGGTCTCTCCGCGTGTGGCCAGCGCGGTCAGCAGGCCGGCCATTTCTGCATCACCGGCGTCGCCGGCGAGTATCTGGTGCACCGCAACCCCGGCCTCCTCGCGTGTCAGGTTCTGGTGGTGCTCCGTAATCTGCTTGAGCAGCGGCTTCAGCATGCAGTGATCGTACCTGTGGCGCATTCGGCTCTACTATTTCAGAAATAGTAAATTCAAAGAATCCCTAAGCGTGCTTGCAATCCACCTCAGAATGGGACTTCGCGCGTTTGCCGGTTTCTTCCCTGAATCGTTACTATGGGATGTCTTAGCAGACCCTATGAAAATACACGAGTATCAGGCGAAGGACATCCTTGCGAAGTACGGCGTGGCCGTGCCTCGCGGCGAGGTGGCAAACACCCTCGATGAGGCCCTCGACGTAGCCAGGCGGCTCTTTGCCAGCGGCGCGAGCGGCGTCGTGGTAAAAGCCCAGATTCACGCCGGAGGCCGCGGCAAGGGCGGCGGCGTGAAGGTAGCAAAGAATATCGAAGAGGCCGAGCAGTATGCCAAGCAGATCCTGGGCATGCAGCTTGTGACGCACCAGACCGGACCGCAGGGGCAGAAGGTGCAGCGTCTGCTCATCGAGGAGACGGCGGCCATCGACCGCGAACTCTACCTCGGCATCGTGCTCGACCGTGCAGCGGCCAGGCTGGTCTTCATGGCGTCGCAGGCAGGCGGCATGGAGATCGAGGAGGTCGCAGCGAAGGACCCGAAGGCAATCGCCAGGGCTTACATTGACCCGGCGGTGGGCTTTCAGGCCTACCAGGCGCGCGAGCTAGCCTTCGCGCTCGGCCTGGCTCCGGCGCAGATTAACGAGGCCGTGAAGTTCATGATGGGCCTCTACAAGGTCTACGTGGACACGGATGCGTCGCTGCTCGAGATCAATCCTTTCATCACGACCAGGGACGGCAAGCTGTTCGCGCTCGATTGCAAGATCAACTTCGACGACAACGCGATGTTTCGGCACAAGGAGCTGAAGGAACTGCGCGATGTAGCCGAGGAGGATCCGCTCGAGGTGGAGGCGTCAAAGTACGCGCTTAACTACATCAAGCTCGACGGCAACATCGCCTGCATGGTGAATGGCGCAGGCCTAGCCATGGCGACGATGGATATTATCCAGTACGCAGGCGGCATGCCGGCCAACTTCCTCGATGTGGGCGGTGGTGCAAACCAGCAGCAGATAGAACACGCCTTCGAAATCCTGCTCTCCGACAAAAACGTGAAGGCGGTATTCATCAACATCTTCGGCGGCATTCTGCGCGTGGATACGTTGGCGCAGGGAGTGGTTGAGGCGGCCAAAAACCTCAAGGTCGCCGTACCTGTTGTCCTGCGCCTGGAGGGAACCAATGTCGAGGAGGGCAGAAAGATACTAAAGGAATCGGGGCTGAAGTTCATTGTCGGCGAGACAATGCAGGATGCCGCCGAAAGGGCAGTGAGCGCAGCGCGCGGGGCCTGAACAGCAGGCATGCTGTCCAACGAAAGCTGAAGGAGACTGAATGGCAGTTCTGGTAGACAACAACACGCGCCTTATCGTGCAGGGCATCACCGGCAAGGAGGGCACCTTCCACGCCAAGGGCTGCGCCGAGTACGGCACGAAGGTGGTGGGCGGGGTAACGCCGGGCAAGGGTGGAACGACGCACGAAGGCTGGCCGGTGTTCGATACGGTGCAGAAGGCGGTGGAGGAGACCGGCGCGAATGCCACCGTCATCTTCGTGCCGCCTCCGTTTGCGGCAGATGCAATCCTCGAGGCGAACGATGCGGGTCTGCCGTTGATCATCTGCATCACTGAGGGCATCCCGGTCAATGACATGGTCAAGGTCTGGAGCGTGCTCGAGCACTCGAAATCGCGCCTGGTGGGGCCGAACTGCCCGGGTGTTATCTCGCCGGGCAAGGCAAAGGTAGGCATCATGCCGGGGCGCATACACAGGGAAGGTCCGGTAGGCATTGTCTCCCGCTCGGGCACGCTGACGTATGAGGCGGTGTACCAGCTCACGCAGCGCGGCATCGGCCAGTCGACCGCCATCGGCATCGGCGGCGATCCGATCATCGGCACCACGCACGTCGACGCGCTGAAGCTGCTGAACCTGGATCCGCAGACCGAAGCGATTGTGCTGATCGGTGAGATCGGTGGCACAGCGGAGGAGACGGCGGCGGAGTACGTCAAACAGCACGTCAAGAAGCCAGTCATCGGGTTCATCGCTGGGCAGACCGCCCCTCCGGGCCGCCGCATGGGTCATGCGGGCGCTATCATCTCCGGCGGGCAGGGGACCGCAGCCGAGAAGATGAAGGCCCTCACGGCGGCCGGCATCCACGTGGTCGAGAGCCCGGCGGCAATCGGCGAAACAGTAGCCAGGGCGATGGGCAGGGCGTAACCGACAGGCAGACGCTCTCGGCATAAAACAGCGGGGCAGTCCTCTTCGGGCGGCCCCGTTTTCTTGTTACGCACGGCTTCGAGCAGTGCTTTTCAAGACGAGAGAAACGCAAAAAAGGGGCCCCTCGGGTGAGGGGCCAATCTGCCTTGGTTCTCTCGTTGTGTGAGAGCTTGGTTGCGGACCTAATTTATTTTTGTGGTTGCGACGCAGCACCTTGAGGGGAGGGCTGCGATGTGTTTTGCTGCGTCGCACCAATTGGAGAACCGCCATTGGGCTGGTTCAAGGCCGCTAAACTATTCTGCATCAGGGTTACGCGGACCACGCTGCCGGTAGGTGGAGCGCCGTTCGCATTCTCTGTCTTTGCATTGCCCATCGCCACCTGGTGAATGCGATAGACGGGAATCTGGTGTTCGGTAACGAGGTAACGAACCACCGCATCAGCCATGCGCTGCGACGCCGCAATGCCAGCCTGGCCGCGTGCGCGGGAGTAGCCTTCCACCTCGACGATATAGCCCTTTTGGCCATTCAACTGCGAGGCCACCTGGTCAAGCGCGTCCTTTGCCTTGGAATTCAGCGTGGTCTGGCCGGAGCGGAAGCGAATCTCCGTGTCATTGACCTTCTGGTACTGGTCAAGATTTGCAACCGTATTGCTTAGCTGATCGGTACGCTGCGTGGCTTGCTGGGCCTGCTGCTGTGCCTGTTGCGCGGTTGAGCTGGCTGTCGAGGCCAACTGGTTTGCCTGGTCCGCGGTGCCCTGTGCGTGCTTGATGCCGATCTGGGCTCGGCTGTCGACATCCTTGATGTCGTTTGCGTTCTTCGCCTGTAGCTGGTCAAGCTCGTTCAGCCGGCCCTTTACGGGATCGAGCTGACGGTTAACCCACTTCTTGCGGGCAAAGGGATTCACGTGGCCCCAGAAACCCTCTTTTGACTGGGTCTGCAGGGGGTGTCCTGTTGCATAGGTGCTGTCGTCTCCCGCATTTTGCTGACCGTGGTTCGTGGTCGCATTCGCGGAGGCGCCGGTCTGGACCTGGGGTTGGTTGCTTTGGTCCTGCGTCTGGGAGCTGCCTTGAGAGTTCTGCGCAACGGCCGGAAGACCAAGAGAGGCAGCCAGCAAAATCGCCGCTACGGCTCCAGGCTTCAGGTGGAATGTCGTCTTCATTTCAATGTCCCTCATCCACGGAGTGCCGCGCAGCGCTCTGTACGCCGCTGAATAGAGCAGTTACGTTGCCAAAGTCGAGCAACGGCACCAACGCTTTCTTTTGAGTGTCTTGGATGTAGAGAAATATCGGCCGGAGGCCCGGTGGGTAAAGAATTCACCGCTGGAGGTGTGAAATTTGTGCACTGACGGGAAAAGACGGTCAGCGGGTCTGGACGGTTAACACCTGGATCCCGGGATACTGCTGGTTCCACTCGCTGGGCATGTGCTCAAAAATAAGCCGGAAGTCACGGCTGGCACCGGGTGCGAGCGGCTCGGCGCTTACCGGCTCCGTGTCGATGTAGGGCTGGCGCATACGAATCAGCGTCAGCGGCATCGTCTCGTTCTCGACGGCTTGCCCGGTGAAGTCGCGGAAGTGGACCTGCACGGTGACCCCGGTTACGATTTTTTGGCCGCGATTGGTCACCTGGCCATCCACGTAGGTCAGCTTGCCGCCCGCCAAATTTCCAGATTCGCTCATCTGCAGATTGGAGAGTCCGATACTGGACGCATAGGCATCGGGCTGCCCTTTCGCGGCCGGGGCGGGTCTACGTCGGTAGGCGATCAGCAGCCCTACCACCACAAGCAGCACAAGGCCTGCGGCGACGAACCACGGCGCAAAGCTGCGCCGCTCCTCGGCGTTGTCGCGGTCGAGGAAGGCGCGGTTTTGCTGCGGGTTGGGTAGCGGTGGAGTCGCCATTAAGACCGATCCCAGTCTCAATTCTACCGCCGGCGGCCTTGCGGCGGTCCTGCCAGGAGCAGGGAGCCGTCCCTGCCGCTCAGATTCGCTTCAGCGCCGCCGCGAGCGCTGCCACTCGCGGTAGGCCTCGCTCTTGCCGATGCCGCGTTCGCGCGCGGCCCGCTTCACCGCCGCCATCTCGTCCAGGTGTTCGGTCTCCTGCAGCTCCACGATGCGCTGGTTCAGTGTCTGTTCGCCGGTCGCCACTCGCCGGCGCGGGCCAGCCTGGACCAGCAGTGTGATCTCGCCGCGAATGCGTTCACGCGCTGCCAACTGATCGCGAACACCGGCGGCCGGACCGCGCAGAAACTCCTCGTGGAGCTTGGTCAGTTCGCGCGCCACCACCACGGGACAGCCTGCTCCCCAGGTGGCAGCCACATCTGCCAGGGTGTTCAGGATGCGGTGCGGCGCCTCGTAGAAGACGAGGGTTAGCGGAGCGCTCTCGACTGTCTCTGCCAGGCGCGCGAGCGCCCCGCGCCGCTCGCCCGGGCGCGCTGGAAGAAAACCTGCGTAAAGAAAGCGCTCGACCGGCAGGCCCGAGGCCACCAGTGCAGAGAGTGCCGCGTTCGCGCCGGGGACAGGGTAGACGGCCACGCCGGCCTCAATGGCGGCGGACGCAAGCTGCATGCCCGGGTCAGAGATGCCGGGCATACCCGCATCAGACACGACGGCAATACGGGCACCCTCGCGCAGTCGCTCGAGAAGCTGCCCGGCACGGGCGTGCTCGTTGTGTTCGTGGCTGCTTACCAGCGGTCTTCGGATCCCGTAGTGGTTCAGGAGCTTCTGCGTCTGGCGCGTGTCTTCGCAGGCGATCAGGTCCGCTGAGCGCAGCACCCGGAGCGCGCGCAGCGTGATGTCCTCAAGATGACCGATGGGCGTGCCCACGAGGTAGAGGCCGGGCGCGAGCAGGGCTTCGTGCTCTGCTCGCGACTCAGAAGGCTGCATGGTGCTGCCGGTGTCGCTCATTGCCTGCCTCTGAAGCGGGCTGCAAGCTGCCGGGGCAGCGCGGACCCGGTGGTGCGCAGCAGCACGATGCTGATGGCCAGCCAGAGTGCTGTACCGGCAAGCAGCAGCAGCAGCTCAACCCAGCGGCCATGCTGGCCTGCGCTGCGCAGCATAAGCCGCAGCCCGAGGTAGGCCGCAGCGGAGGCAGCGAGCGCGCGCAACAGCTCACCTGCTTCGAGTGAGGCAATTGAAACCATGCGGCGCCTGTGCAGCAGCACGGCCAGCGCGGTTGTTTGAACGAAGATGCCGATATCTGACGCGATGGCCAGGCCCGCCGCGCCGAGGCGCAGATAAAGCAGCCAGTAGACGGGCAGCGAGACGGCAGTCACAACGCTGCCCGCGACCATGGGCGTTACGGTGTTGCCGGCCGCGTAAAAGGCGCGCGCGTAAAGCGCCTGCGCCGACCAAAAGCACAGCGACAAGGAAAAAATAGCAAAGTAGACGGCCATGTTCCCGGCGTCGGCACGGTGGAAACTGCCGCCCCGGAAAAGCAGGTCCACGGCCGGCTGCGCCAGCGCAATCATCCAGGAGGAGAGCAGGATGGAGAAGGCCAGGATGCGCGAGACCGAACTGGCGACGGTCAAGGCAAAAGCGTTGCGGTCGCGCCCGTAGAGCGAAGCCAGGAAGGGCAGCGATGCCGCACCCGCTGCCTGCCCCAGGGCCACCGGGGCGGTAAAGAGGGTCTTCGCGTAGGTGATCAGCGAGATGGCGCCCCCGGTGTGCGAGGCATAGTGATTGATGATCCAGTTGTCCGCCGTGACGAGGGAGACGCCAAGCATGAGCGGGATCGACATGCGCACCCATTCGTGCAGGCCCGGATTGCTCCAGTCCAGCACCGGGCTATAGCGCATGCCGCCGCGGTACGCGCCGACGGCGTTCAGCAGAAACGGGCCGCAGAAGGCCCCGGCCAACGTGCCGATGGCCAGCGACGAGACGCCGATGCTGTGCGCCAGCAGCAATCCACCCAGAATGGTCCCGAGGTTATAGACCAGCGGCGAAACGGCCTGTACCGTGAATTGCTTGCGCACCAACAGTACCGCGCCGAAGACTCCGCCGGCGAAGAAGCAGAGCTGGGCCGGCAGCAGGATGCGTGTGAGCGAGGTGCAAAGCGCTGCCTTGGCCGGACTGAAGCCGCTGAACCACCAGCCTACATACCACGGCGCGAAGATCTCGGCCAGCGCAATGGCCCCGCCCAGTACGAGCGCCATCGTAGTGAGAATGACGGACATGACGTGTTCGCCCTCGGCCTCCCGGCCCGAGTCGCGATAACGGCTGAGCATGGTGACGAAGGTGATCGACGCCGCCCCGCCTACGAGGAAGTACGAGATCATGTCCGGGAGCTGAAAGGCGGCGTTGAAGGCGTCAGCCGCAGCGCCTCGGCCAAAGAGATAGGCAATGTACTTTACCCGCACCAGCCCGATGAGCCGCGAAGCCAGCGCGGAGAGCATCAGCAGCAGCGTGGCCGAGAAGGCCGTGTGGCTGTGAGAGGGCCGCAGCATCGCCAGTGCGCGGGCGACGGCGGAGCGGGGCGCGGGTGAGGTTGTCTCAGCCATGCAGGCTCGATTCTAATTGGCGCAGTCACGTGGCCAGGTTGCGAAAGGAGCACGGTGGAGAACTTCAGGCTGACAGTCTTTCGCGCGGTGGCGGAGCAGGCCAGTTTTCGCAAGGCATCCGAGCATCTGCACCTGAGCCAGCCGGCGGTGAGCCAGCAGGTGCATGCGCTTGAAGAGGACCTCGGGCTGCGGCTCTTTGACCGCAGCGGCAGCAAGGTGGCGCTTACCGCGGCGGGCAAGCTGCTGTTCAGGTACGCCGAGCGCTCGGCCCGATTGCTCGCCGAGGCGCGCGAAGCGCTGCTCCGGTTGCACGGCCAGGCGGGCGGCGTTCTAAGGCTTGGTGCGTCCACCACGGTGGCGCAGTACATACTGCCGCGCATGCTCGGCATGTTCCTGAAGCAGAATCCCCGCGTCACGCTCGAGGTGAAGAGCGGCAACACGGAGCGCATCGTGAACCTGCTGGTAGACGGCGCGGTCGACATCGGCATCATCGAAGGGCCTGCCCTCCATCGCGAGGTACACGCTGAGCTGTTTCTGAAGGACCGCATGGTGCTCATCGTTCCGCGGCGTCACGAGCTCGCCGGCATGGCGACGGTCTCCGTCTCGGCGCTGGAGCACGTGCCCCTTCTGCTGCGCGAACAGGGCTCGGGCTCGCGGCGCATCGTGGAGCAGGCTTTGAAACGCGCGGGCCTGCCTCCCGGCAAGCTGCGCATCGGGATGGAACTGGACTCGACAGAGGCCATCGTCTCCGGCGTAGAAGCAGGGCTGGGCGTCGGCATCGTCTCAGAGTGGGCCGTGGGCAAGGAACTGAGGCTGGGCACGGTCGCGCTGGTCACCCTGGACGCGCTTGACCTGGTGCGGGATCTTTCACTCGTCCGCTGCCAGGGGCCCGCGCCCGAGGGCGCCGCAGGCGCCTTTTACCGCTTTGCCCAGGCCCAGCAGAAGCCCATAAGCAACAGCTATGCGCGATAAGAATGAACGCTTGGACGGGGGTGCACCGCGCATGGAATCCTCAAGTCAATGCAAAAAAAGCTGTTCTTTGCCGGGCTCCTGCTGTCTGCAAGCGGGCTCCTCTCACCGCCAGTGGCGCTGGCCGCCGGACTGGCCTATGGCCTCTCTCTTTCTCACCCTTATCCAGCAGACAGCAAGCACCTGGCAAAGTTTCTGCTGCAGGCCGCCGTGGTCTGCCTGGGCTTTGGCATGAACCTCGGCGAAGTGATACGCGTGGGCCGCTCGGGATTTCTTTACACGGCAGCCGGCATCAGCCTTGCCCTGCTTCTGGGCTGGGGACTGGGGCGCCTGCTCCGCGTCCAGAGGACGCAGTCGTTCCTCATTTCGGCCGGAACGGCAATTTGCGGCGGCAGCGCTATCGCTGCGCTCGGTCCGGTGACAGATGCCGGAGAAGAGGAGATGGCCGTCTCTCTGGCCACCGTCTTCATCCTCAACTCTGTCGCTCTGCTCCTGTTTCCGGCTGTCGGAGCCATGCTGCACCTCTCGCAGACACAGTTCGGGCTTTGGGCCGCTCTTGCCATTCATGACACCAGCTCCGTGGTGGGCGCGGCGGCAAAGTACGGAACCACGGCACTTGTGATTGCCACAACGGTCAAGCTGGCACGCGCTCTGTGGATCGTTCCGGTGGCGATCGCTGCGGCTACGCTCTCCCGCCTCCACGCAGCGAATTTTAGGAGCGGGGCCCGTATTCAGCTACCCTGGTTCATTCTCTTTTTCTGCCTGGCGGCATCGGCCAACAGCTATCTGCCGGCGCTGCACGCAGCCTTTACCCAGCTCTATCGACTTGGCCGGCTCGGACTTGCGGCAACGCTCTTCCTCATCGGTACCGGCATCTCGCGGCCGATGCTGAAACAGGTGGGCGTGCGGCCCTTGCTGCAGGGCGTGATCCTCTGGCTCATCGTGGCCGGGCTCTCGCTGGCGGCAATTCTCAAGGGTCTTGTGCACCTCTGAAGAGGGAGGCTCTAAGATAGAGAGCACATTCTTTCGAGGGCACGATGCAGATGCGTTCCAGGGCAACCTCCTTCGCAGCGGCGGCAGCCATGGCCGTATTGCAGGCGACAAGCACGGCAGGCGCAGCAACGGCGAAGGTTGTGGAAGGCGGCAACGGGATCGAGCTGCCGCCGCCGCCACCGTCTCCCACAATGGTTATTACAGATAGCCTGCACGGAGCGGTGTTCACTGACTCCTACCGCTGGCTCGAAGACCAGGGCAGTCCTATGACGCGAGCCTGGGTGGCCGCGCAGATGAAGTACACAGAGAGCTACCTGAGCCAGGTGAAGATTCGTCCGCAACTGGTGGAGCGGCTCACGCAGCTTGACCAGGTGGATGAGTTCACCACCCCGCGCAAGGCCGGCGACAGATATTTCTTCGAGAAGCGGCCCGCGGGAGCCAATCAGTTCTCCATCTACATGCGTGAGGCCTGGAACGGCGCGGACCGCCTGCTGCTGGACACCGCCAGAGTCAGCTCGGACCCGAACACGTCCGTCGCAATCGAAGACATCGCCCAAGATGGATCGCTGCTGGTCTACGGCGTTCGCCAGGGCGGCGCGGACGAGGTCTCCCTCCACGTGCTCGACGTGAACGCGGGTCGCGACCTGCCGGACGTGCTTCCGCCAGCGCGTTATGGTGTCTCGCTTGCCCCGGACAGCAAGGGTTTTTACTACTCGCGCTTCAGCCACCAGGGCACGGACGTCTACTTCTACACCCTCGGCACGCCGCAGCCGGAAGATCGTTACATCTTTGGCAGGGAGTACGAG
>CAYQYM010000052.1:0-10343 GCA_964421715.1 uncultured Acidipila sp. | reverse complement strand
GAGCACACACTTCGCGCCTACGCGCGCGAGACCGAAGGCTTTGCCGCCTACGCAGACGACCAGTTGAAGATTGCAGTGTCTGCCATCGATCACCAGCACATCCGGGGCTATCTCGGGCTGCTCTACCGGCGCGGCCTGTCCAAGGCATCCGTGGCCCGTGCGCTGGCGGCGCTGCGCTCCTGGTTCAAGTGGATGGCACGGCGCGGCTACGTGCAGCAGTCTGCGGCGGCGCTGGTGGCCACCCCCAGGCTGCCGCGGCATCTGCCGCGCGTGCCCACAATCGAGCAGGTGAATCGGGCCATAGACAGGCTCGCCTCCCCCGCGAAAGACGACGCAGCCGCATGGCCCGAGCGAGACCGCGTGATCTTCGAGCTGCTCTATGGCTGCGGCATTCGCAACGCCGAGCTCACCGGCGTCGATCTTGCAGACATTCACTGGGCGAACGAAGCCATTCTCGTCCGGGGCAAGGGCCGCAAGCAGCGCTATGTGCCCCTGGGCGACGCCGCTGCAGCCGCGCTGCGAGTTTATCTTCCGCAGCGCGAGGCAAGGCTTGCCGCGGCGGGAAAGCGGACGACGGCCCTGCTGCTCAGCGCGCGTCTGTGCGGCGGCAGCCCGCGCCTCACCACGCGC
The DNA here is from genome assembly GCA_964421715.1 of uncultured Acidipila sp. Taxonomy (GTDB): domain Bacteria; phylum Acidobacteriota; class Terriglobia; order Terriglobales; family Acidobacteriaceae; genus CAYQYM01. Next base: position 9,713 of record CAYQYM010000052.1, on the reverse strand, counting down.
AGCGTGGGCCGCATTGTAAAAAGCATCGCCGTGGCCTGCGGGCTTCCGGCACAGACACACCCGCATACCCTGCGCCACGCCTTCGGCACGCACATGCTTGAAGAGGGAGCGGACCTGCGCGCCATCCAGGAGCTGCTCGGCCACGAGCGCCTCTCAACCACGCAGCGTTACACCCAGCTCACCGTGACGCAGGTCGCGGCGGTCTATGACAAGACACATCCGCGCGCCAGGTAAAGCGCAGACAGACGCAGCGTTGCACGACGTTTTCAAAACCTGCCGCGCCAGGCCCACAGTCCCAGCCCGGGATTGCTGATGTAGAAGACCTCTTCTCCGTTCACGATGTTTTTTCCGTGGTGCATCGAATCGACCCGGTAGCGCGCCGTGAGCTGATCCAGGTCGCCATAATCGAAGCCGACCGCCTCGACCTCGCTCCGCGTGAGTTTGCCCGGCGCCCAGGTGATCTTAAACCGCCCCTCGGACGAGCCATGAATCAGGTGCGCAGCCGCGCTCAGGTCGCCCGCCAGATCCCCATTTGTGCGCACAGCCTCAATCGTCGCCGGCGTACCGTTGTAGCCATATTTTCGAATCAGCGCGTCGATACCCTCGTCCTCGCCAAACTTCTTCACGCCGGGCGCCAGGATGATAAGCTCGGCATCGTCTTCGAGCGCAAGGCGCGTGCGGTAAATCGCCTTGTTGCCCAGCCACGTGCTCTGGTACTCGTGCGGATCCAGGCTGACGATCGCCTTTCGTATCGGCTCATCCAGCAGTTCGCAGTTCACCTCCAGGCTGAGTTCGGCCGCGCGATCGAAGCACTCCGCGTCATTGCCGATGTAGAGCCCGCGCACAGCCAGGCGCCCGTCCCGGGCGCGGCCCACTACGGTAAGCACATAGACGAGCCGCACGTCAGCCAAGAAGTGGCCGGATGCATAGTTCAGCACGCGCCGCACGGGGTTATCCGCGCGGCCCAGGATGTGCTCCATGCCATAGATCGCACCCAGGTAGTGGCTGCGGTTGATACCCTCGCGGCCGCCCGTACCCACCAAAATGTTCTTGTTGTAATTTGCCATGCCGATTACCTCGTGCGGCACTACCTGGCCAATGGAAAGAACGAGATCGTAGCCATCCTGCACGATGCGGCGGTTCACCTGCGCCGGCCATGCAAAATCGAGTTTGCCCTCAGACTGCTCTCGTATAAACTCCGCAGGCACCTCGCCCAGCGTCTCGATGTTCGTGCGCCAGTTGTGGACAAAAAACAGCTCTTGCGGAATATCTCCGAACATTCGCTGCAACTGCACGGGACGCATCGGCGCATGGGTGCCGAGCGCCGGAAGTATTCCCTTCAGTGACTCGCCGTAGTACTTCCATGCGAACCGCGTCAGGTCGCCCGCGCGCGAATGCACGCGCGTCTGGTCCGGCGGCACGATGAGCACGCGCCTTCGATAGCCGAGCTTCTCGAGGCTCTCGCGCAGGAGCTGCTCCAGCCGCTCCGGTTTAAGCTCCTCTTCCGCGTTACCGGCCGCGCAGTAAAGACCCATCGCAGTACCTCAATCGCCCGCTGTCCCATTCTTGCGTTGCTCTCAGCCTCATGTCACCACGTGGTCAAGGCGGCAGCAGCCGCCACCTGCAACAGGTGCTGCCCTGTTTATGCGGAGAGCTAGCCCAGCGATATCTTCAGCGTGGCCGCATAGTCCACCGGTGGACGGTACTGACTTGGCAGCACCACGCGAAGGCCCTGCGCAGTCTGCTTCCAGCTTAGCCGCTCGCCGGTGCCCAGCAGCTCCACCCTGCCGATGCGGCCCGGGTTCTGCGGAGATGCCGAGCCAAGCGCCTTAATCATCAGCGGCTCCGAGGGCCAGCCCAGCGCAATGGCGTAGATCACGCTGTTTGCCTTGTTCCGCGTGAAGCGGATATCCTTCTCGTTAAGCTTGTTGATGCTGCCGCCCTCAAACGAGCCGCTCTTCACCGTGTCCGGCCCCTCGCCGTAGATCTTCCAGGGCCGCGTCTCATAGATCGCTTCGCTATTGGCCTGCATCCATTTTGTGAGACCGTCGATGACTGCGATCTCCTTGCTGTCGATCGTGCCATCCGGACGCCCAGGAATATTCAGCACGAACGTGCCGTTCTTGCTCACCGTGTCCACCATCCAGTGAATGGCGTCCCTGGGTGCCAGGTAGCCTCCGAATTCCCCCGGCTTTTCATAGAGCGCACGGCTGTAGTGCCAATCGCCGATGCATGTCTCTGACTGCCAGGGATACTGCATGATCTGGTCCGTCAGGCCTCGCTCGTAATCAGCCACCAGCGCCTTGGCCAGCCGGTCGGGCACCTGCTTGCCATTGAGCACCGCTTCCATGCGGCCACGCGTCTTCAGGTTATGGTTGTAGAAGTACGCAGCCGCGTTCATGCCGCCCCAGCCCAGCGGCACGAGCGCGTTGTCGAAGTAAAGCAGGTCCGGGTCATGCTGGTCGACCAGGTCGCGCGTCCGATCGTAGAAGTTTTTGACATAGGAGGCGTCCGGCAGCGCGTCCAACGGGTGCCTGACGCCATAGATGCGGTGCGGGTCCAGCCCCTGCCACCATTGCTGCCTGCCATCGGCGGCCGTCATGCGGCCGTCATACGGCACGCCCGCCATGGGGCCCGCCTTGTCGGACCCATGTGCGGTCTGGAACCACCACCAGTTACGCGCCTGGTGCACCGTGACGCCCATGCGCAGGCCCTGCTTGCGCGCCGCCGCCGTCCAAACCCCGATCACGTCGCGATGCGGACCGATCGCCGTCGCATTCCAGGGCTGGTGCTTCGAGTTCCAGGTGTCGTAACCGTCATGGTGGTTCGCAACCGCGAGGAAGAAACGCGCGCCCGCCGCCTTGAACCGTGCGATCAGGCCATCCGGATCCCAGTTCAGCAGCGTCCACTGCGGGCAGAGATCCTTGTAGCCGAAGCGTGAAGGCGGGCCGTAGTGCTCAAGCTGGTACTTGTAGATACTTGATCCCTCCATGTACATCCTGCGCGCATACCAGTCACCAGCCTCAGGCACGCACTGCGGCGTCCAATGGCACCAGATGCCGAACTTCGCATCCTGGTACCACTCCGGCGCATCGTACTGCAGCAACGAGTCCCACGTCGGCTGGTAAGGTCCATCTCCGTTCAGCCCCGCAATCGGCGACCGCATCGGGACGCCGTCAAACGAACCGCCCGGAACCGGGAGCTCCGGGGTCTCACCCCACTCCGTCGGCTTCCAGCTTGCCTCGTCGAGCTTGAAGGGAACAATACGGCCGCCCTCGAGCTTGTAGAAGACGCGGTCCTCCGGCTTCATGGCACAGAACTCGGCATAGCTGTGCGTCACATCGGCGAATCCGGCCGGGAGCTCCGCCTGCGCCTGGGCACGCGCAACGCTGGAGAATTCACCTGCCGGACAGGCCTTGGCGGCGGCCGCCGCCGCGAGAAGCTTGCAAAAATCCCGTCGCTGCATTTCGCTCATGTCCTCCGTGTTCTCAAGGATTCAAGTTGCCATTCGCAGCCAGTTTCGGCCGTCCTGGTCTGTACGGCGCGTTTCCAACCGCGCAATGGCGTTGACGAGAACACCGCGGCCCGACCACTCCACCGTAAGCGAGAGGGTGAGCGAAGCGACAGCCGCCTTGCTGGCCGAGTAAGCAGCCACCTCGGCCAGCGCGACAAAGGCGTTCAGCAAGGCGATGTTGATGATGCGGTCATAGCTCTGCTCAAGCATCAGGGCGCCAAAGACCTGGCAGGCGCGCAGCCTGCCGGTGAGATTCGTATCGAGGATGTCCTTCCAGACGTCTTCCAATACGGTGAGCGTGGGCGCGCAGGAGATCTTTCCGGCCCGAATTCACAAGAATATCGACGCGGCCGAATCGTTTGTTCCTCTCCGCTCCCAGCCGCTCCAGACTTGGCCGGTCGCTCACATCGAGGGGACACACAGCGTATTACGGCCAAGCGCCTCGATCTGGCCGGCGACTTCCTCCGCCTGCTCGCGCCTGCGGACCGAGGCAACGACGTGCGCCCCGGCCTGTGCAAGGCCGAGTGCGAGCGCGCATCCGATACCTGAGGTTCCTCCCACAACGACTGTGATGCGGTCCTCAAGCGGCCGCGTGTACTGCGCCAGCTCCATCCTGCCTCCGCTGCGGCCGCCTCAGGCTCACAAAAAAACGGGGCGGATGTGCCGCTCAAACAGGTCATCAGTGAATCGCTGGTTCGGTCCTACTGCGGCACGCTCGCGGGCTCTGCCGCGGACTTCTGTAGCTGCGCCATGTCGATGCGCTTCTCTGACGGCAGGAAGACGCGAAAGCAGGTGTAATTGCATCCGCGATGGCTGAGGCTGCGAAAGGATATGCGACCTTCATACTTCTGCACGATGCCATGGCTGATCCAAAGACCGAGGCCGGTGCCTTTGCTGGACTTGGTGCTGAAGAAGGGCTCAAAGAGATGGGTTGCGTCTGCAGGCTTGATGCCGGATCCGGTATCGATGATGGACACCACGAGGCCTGGCGTGCACTCCGGGCCAGCGTGCGTGCTGGAGAGACGTACGCCGAGGCGGCCGCCCTCCGGCATCGCCTGTACCGCATTGCCGATAAGGTTGAGAAACACCTGGCGCAGCTCTACCGGATGCGCGTAGATGAAGTCGTTGCGAACGTTGTAGCGCGTTTCAAGCTGCACGTTGGCCGACTGCATCGCGCGCTGCTGCAGCTGCAGCACGCTGTCAAGCACCTCGGTAAGGTGTACCGGGACGGGATTCTTCGATTCGCGGTAGAAGCTGAGCGTCTGACGCGTGATGTGGGAGGCCCGCTGCAGCTCCTGCTCTGCCAATGAGGCGTAGTACTGCGCTTCGCTATCGAGCGAAGGGTGATTGCGGAGCAGGTAGAAGGCGTTCGTGATGGCCTCAAGCGGGTTGTTGATTTCGTGAGCGATAATGCCGGCCATGCGGCCCATGGCCGCCAGCTTCTCCGTCTGGCGCAGCGCCTCTTCCGCGCGCAGCTCACCGGTGATGTCGCGGTTGATCTCGAGAATCGATTCTGTTTCGCGGTGCAGGGACAGGCGGCTCGAGACCGTCACTTCCCTGCCGTCGCGCGTGCGCTGCTTCAGGTTTCCCTGCCAGGAGCCTCGCGCGCGCAGAATAGCCTCGACCTCGTGAAGCGGTAGAGGGAAGATCGTCTGGAGCAGGCCATGAACACTTTGACCGATGGCTTCCTCTCGGTCCCATCCGTAAAACCGCTCCGCGCCGGAGTTCCAGTAGCGGATCGAGCCCTGGGCATCGACGACCATGATGGCCTCGGAGGCCAGCTCCAGCAGCTCGGCGCGTTCGCGCAGGGTGTTCTCCAGCTCCATGATGTGACTGATGTCGGTCGCCGTGGCAAACCAGCGGGCGGGGGTGCCGTCAGGCCCCAGCACAGGCACGCCGCGGAAGAGAAACCAGCGGTATTCGCCGTCGCGGCCGCGCATCTGCAGTGTGTCATCCCAGGCGCGGCCGGCCTTGACGTTCTGCAACACCTCGCGTTCGACACGGGCGGCGTGGCCCGGATGCAGCGACTCGATCCAGCCTCGCTCCACCAGCGATTCCATGCTCATGCCGGCAAACTCACACCAGCGCTGGTTGAACCACTGCAGCACGCCGTCGGGACCAGCCATGGCTGCGAGCTGGGGGATGCTGTTGGCCAGGGTGCGGAACTGTGTTTCGCTCTGGCGCAGCTCCTCCGTGCGCGCTTCGACGCGGCGCTCGAGCTCGAGGTTCAGCCGCTCCAGCATGCGCGTCTTGCGATGCAGCTCAACGAAGATGCTGATCTTGGCGCGCAGCACCTCGGGGACGACCGGCACCGAGATGTAGTCGACCGCCCCGCGCTGGTAGCCCGTGATGGTGTCCGACTCAGAGAGGTGAACGCCTGAGATGAAGATGATGGCGGTCTTTTGAAAGCGGGGGTGCTGACGAATGAGATCGGCTAGCTCAAAGCCGTCGAGCTCCGGCATGCTCACATCCATGAGGACCACTGCCACATCCGTGCGCAGAAGCACCTCAAGCGCCTGGGCGGCGTTGCTGGCCTTAATGAGGTTCTCTCCGAGTTCGGCGAGGATGGCCTCATAGGTCAGCAGCTTGCCAGGCTGGTCGTCGACCATCAGGATGTTTACCTTCTCGTTGTCCGTCATAGTCCCGATGTTCCCTTAGCGATGCAGCCACATGCGTAAAGCAGACAGCAGTTGTTCGGTGTTGACAGGCTTGGCCAGATACTCGGAGGCGCCGGCCTCCAGGCACTTCTCGCGGTCGCCCTTCATGGCCTTAGCCGTCAGCGCGATGATGGGCAGACGGCGCAGGGAGGCGTTCTGCCGGATGACCTGCATCGTCTCATATCCATCCATCTCGGGCATCATAATATCCATCAGCACGATGGCCAGGTCAGGCGTGGACTCGATGGTGGCAATCGCCTCGCGGCCGTTGCTGGCCGTGAGCACGGACATGCCGTGACGCTCGAGCACGCTGCTCAATGCGAAGATGTTGCGGATATCGTCATCGACGACCAGCACTTTGCGGCCGACCAGCGCTTCATCCGAGTCGTGCAGGCGGTCCAGCATGCGCTGCTTCTCGGGCGGCAGCTCCGCGATGACGCGGTGCAGGAAGAGCGCCGTCTCGTCGAGCAGCCGCTCCGGCGACTCGACGTCCTTGACGACGACGCTGCGCGCCAGTGTGTGCAGTTGCGCATCCTCCTCGTAGGTGAGGTCGCGGCCGGTAAAGACGATGACCGGGATGTCGCGCAGCTCTTCGCTCGAGCGAAGCGTCTCAAGCACCTCAAAGCCGGACATATCGGGCAGCCGCAGGTCGAGCACGACGCAATCGTACGGCGCGCTTTGCAGGGCATCCAGAGCCTCGGCGCCCGTGCTGACCAGCTCAATCTCTATGTCCTCATGCCACAGCAGCTCGCGAATGGCCTTCTGCTCGGCGGGGTTATCTTCGACCACCATAAGCCGTTTGTTGCGCCGACGCGAGTAGTTCTGGATGCGGGTGAGCGCGGCATCCAGTTCCTCCGTCGAGGTGGGCTTGGTCACGAAGGCAAAGGCTCCGCGCGAGAGACCGTGGTGACGGTCGTTGTCAAGCGTGAGCATCTGGATCGGAATATGGCGGGTGTGCAGATCCTGCTTGAGGTGGTTCAACACCGTCCAGCCGAGCATGTCCGGCAGGAAGACGTCGAGCGAGATGGCGGAGGGGCGATACTCCCGCGCAAGCGAAAGTGCCTCACCGCCCGTAAGCGCGACCAGCACCTTGAAGCCCTTCTCGCGCGAGAGGTCGCAGAGGATGCGGGCGTAGTGCGGGTCGTCTTCGACGATCAGCAGAACCGAGTCGCCCTCCTCGATGTTCTCGCGGTCGTCGGGGATGCGGATCTGGTTTTCCGCCACTACCGTGCTGGCCATGAGGGCAGGGATGATGGAGTGCGCATTGCTTCTCTCCGTGCGCGGGTTGGCCACCACCGGGCCAACGTAGGTCTGGGGCAGGTAGAGCGTGAAGGCGCTGCCCTGACCCGGCGTGCTGCGCAGCTGGATCTCGCCACCGAGCAGGCTCGCCAGCTCGCGGCTGATGGCCAGACCCAGGCCCGTGCCACCGTACTTGCGGCTTGTGCCGGCATCCGCCTGCTGGAAGGCCTCGAAGATGATGCGCTGCTTCTCGGCGGGAATGCCGATGCCGGTGTCAGACACCTCGAAGGCGATGACCGAGCCGGCGCCACTCAGGATGGGATGATCTGGCGACCAGCCTGAGCGAGCGACCGAGACATCCAGCCGTACGCCGCCGTGCTCGGTGAACTTGAAAGCGTTCGAGAGCAGGTTCTTGAGCACCTGCTGCAGGCGCTTGGAATCCGTGACGACGCTGCGGCCCAGGTGCGCGTCTGCCTTGACTTCGAAGTAGAGCCTGCGATTCTCGGCCTCGTGGCGGAAGGGCCGCGCCACCGTCTCCAACAGGCTGGCGAAGAAGATCTCCTCCGCCTCGACCGACACCGTGCCGGATTCAATCTTCGAGAGATCGAGAATATCGCGGATGAGGGTGAGCAGGTCCGTACCCGCACCGTGGATGGTGCGGGCGAATTCCACCTGCTTGCCGGTGAGATTGCCTTCAGGATTTTCGGCAAGCTGCTGCCCCAGCACCAGGATGCTGTTGAGCGGCGTGCGCAGCTCGTGGGACATGTTTGCCAGGAACTCGGACTTGTACTTCGAGGTGAGCGCCAGCTCCTTGGCCTTCGCCTCAAGAGCGCGGCGGGCCTGCTCGATCTCCTCGTTCTTGCGTTCCACCTCGGAGTTCTGCACAGCAAGCTGCTGGGCCTTAAGCGCAAGCTGCTCGTTAGTCTGCTGCAGCTCCTTCTGCTGTGTCTGCAGCTCGATGGCGAGCTGCTGCGACTGCTTCAGCAGGCCCTCGGTCTGCATGGTGGCCTCGATCGAGTTCAGCACGATGCCGATGCTGGCCGTCAGCTGCTCCAGAAAGGCCAGGTGCGAGGCCGTAAAGGTGCTGAGGCTGGCCAGCTCGATGACCGCCTTCACGCGATCTTCAAAAAGCACGGGCAGCACGATGACGCTTTTGGGCACCGCCTCAAACAGGCCTGAGCGGATGGGCACTGCGTCGGGCGGAAGTTCGGAGATGAGCATGCGGCGCTTCTCTGCCGCACACTGTCCGACGAGCCCCTCGCCGATGCCGATCTCCGGCTGATGCCCGTTGGGCGCGTCGGCAAAAGCGGAGAGCAGGCTGAGCTTGCCCTCCTCCTCATCTTCCATCTGGTAGATGACTCCCTGCTGTCCGTTGACCAGCGGCGCCAGTTCCGACAGCAGCATGCGGCCCACGGTGGCCAGGTCACGCTGACCCTGCAGCATGCCTGTAAAGCGGGCCAGGTTGGTTTTGAGCCAGTCCTGCTCGGTGTTGCGATCCGTGGTGAGGCGAAGGTTGTCAATCATCGTGTTGATGTTGTCCTTCAGCTCGGCCACCTCGCCGCGCGCCTCCACCTGGATGGAGCGCGTGAGATCGCCCTTGGTGACGGCGGTGGCCACCTCGGCAATGGCGCGCACCTGGTTGGTGAGGTTATCGGCCAGCAGGTTTACGTTGCCGGTCAGGTCCTTCCACGTGCCGGCCGCGCCGGGCACGTTGGCCTGGCCGCCCAGCCTTCCTTCCACGCCCACCTCGCGGGCCACGGTGGTCACCTGGTCAGCGAAGGTGGCCAGCGTATCCGTCATGTTGTTGATGGTCTCAGCCAGCGCCGCGACCTCGCCCTTGGCGTTCACCGTCAGCTTCTGGCTCAGGTCGCCGTTGGCGACAGCCGTCACCACCTTCACAATGCCGCGCACCTGCTCGGTGAGGTTTGCCGCCATCACGTTTACGTTGTCGGTGAGGTCCTTCCAGGTTCCCGCCACGCCGGAGACCTGCGCCTGGCCGCCCAGCTTGCCGTCCGTACCCACCTCGCGGGCTACGCGCGTCACCTCTGCGGCGAAGGCGTTCAACTGGTCCACCATCGTGTTGATGGTGTTCTTCAGTTCGAGGATTTCGCCCTTGACGTCCACCGTGATCTTCTTGGAGAGGTCGCCACGCGCCACGGCCGTCGTCCCCACGTCGCTCTTTCTCACATGGACGGTGAGGTTGCCGCCCATCGAGTTCACCCATTCGGTGAGATCCTTCCACGTGCCGGACACGCCGGGCAATTTAGCCTGGCCACCGATATTACCGTCAGTACCCAACCAGC
>CAYQYM010000051.1:0-10367 GCA_964421715.1 uncultured Acidipila sp. | reverse complement strand
GGATCGCGACGTCGGTGACCTGCGCCCCGCGCACCCGCATTGCGGTGTCAGACGGCAGTGGGGCGGTGGTGCTCACGGTAGACTTCCTCCCTCAACTTCATAACGAAAAACGGCCAGTGGGTGGCTAGGCTGAACGGCGGCTCCAGCGGTTCCATCCTGCGGCAATGGCGGCGGCGGCCACCACCTTCAACGCGTCCCCGGGCAGAAACGGCAGCACGGAGAGCGTCAGCACGCGGCCAGGTGTGGCATGGGTCAACATCGCCATCCAGGCTGCGCCCAGGGTAAGGATCAGCAGGCTGGCCAGCGCAGCGGACGTCGTGCCCCAGGCAAAGCTGCGGCTGCGGAGCCGGAAAAGCCAGCCTGCGAGCGGAGCCGCCAGGGGATACGACATCAGGTAGCCGCCCGTCGGTCCGAGAATCTGCGCTACGCCGCCCAGACCCTGTGGCGTGAAGACTGGCATGCCGGAGATGCCCTCCACCAGGTAGAGCGCCATGGCTGCGCCGCTTGCAGCCGGCGTGAGCAGCAGGCCCACCAGCAGCACGGCAAACGGCTGCAGCGAGACCGGCACGGGCGTGAAGCCGAGCGGCACCGACACGTGCGCGCAGAGCGCGACAAAGAGGCTCGCACCTGCAACCAGGGCAACCTGCCGGCCCGCGGCCGCTGCGCTGTGCATGGCCAATGGCGTGCGTTCAATGGAGTGGGTGCGTGGGTTCATGGTGTCTTCTCCGTAGGGACCTGCTCGGCTGCCGGCTCCCCGAGCCGTTGCCGGTTGTGCCGCCGTATATGCCGCGCCAGCGCCGCCGCCGTCCAAAGCAGCACCACCACACTTATGACGAACGCGGCATACAGTAGGCGCATTTCCCGGTAAACCCTAAGCATAGCAAAGGACTCGAGGCAAGGTCGCCAGGTGAGGCTCACGCCCTCGAAGCGGCCCTTATAATCACAATGGGGCGCCTTGTTTCTGCGTCCTGACGGGGCACATACTTGACCGACCAGATCGTTATTCGCGGCGCGCGCGTCCACAACCTCAAGAACATCGACTGCGACATTCCGCACGGCAAGCTGACCGTAGTCTCCGGCGTCTCTGGCTCGGGCAAGTCCTCGCTTGCGTTTGACACGGTCTACGCCGAGGGCCAGCGCCGCTACGTCGAGTCGCTCTCGGCCTACGCGCGGCAGTTTCTGGAGCGGATCGAGAAGCCGGAGGTAGACCTGATCGACGGGCTCGCCCCGGCCATCGCCATCAAGCAGAAGAACACGACGCGCAATCCCCGCTCCACCGTCGCCACGGCCACGGAGATCTACGATTACATGCGGCTGCTCTACGCGCGCGCCGGCACCGTCCACTGCACCGTGTGCGACGGCGTCGTGCGGCGAGACACCGTGGACGAGATCGCCGAGGCCGTACTTGCGCTGGGAGATGGCACCCGCCTGCACGCGCTGTTTCCGGTACAGGAGCTGTCTGCACAGCCGGCCTCGCCCGAGCCTGCGCCGCCTGAGTCCGCCCCGTCCCGAAAACCGGGCCGCCGCGGCCGCAAGCCAGCCGCCGAGGCGAAGCGTGAATCGCCGCTGACCCAGGCCCTGCGGGAGCGTCTGGCTGACCTGCGCCGGCGCGGCTTCAACCGTCTCTATCAGAACGGCGCCATCTATGAGTTCTCTACGCCGGAATCACTGCTCGAGATCGACTTCGCGCTCCCGGTGTTTGTCCTGGTGGACCGCATCGTCACCTCGGCGGAAAACCGCGCGCGCATTGTGGACGCGGCGGAGATTGGCTATCGGGAATCCGGTGAGGCGCTTTATGAGATCCTGCCGCGTGAGCCGGAACAGGCACAGCGCGAGCGGCTGCGCTTCTCCGCAGCCTTCGAGTGCAAGACGTGCCACCGCACCTATCGCGAGCCCGAGCCGCGCCTCTTCTCCTTTAATAATCCATTTGGCGCCTGCCCGCGCTGCCAGGGCTTCGGCAACACAATCGATTTCGACCTGGACCTCATCATCCCGGACAAGTCGAAGACGCTTGAGGACGGCGCCATCGATCCCTGGACCCGGCCAAAGTACCGGCCCTGGTTCACTGAGCTGAAGCGCGCCGCGCGGCAGCACTCCGTTCCGCTGGATGTGCCGTGGTATGACCTCACCGCCGACCAGCAGGCTTTTGTGCTGGAGGGCAGCGGCTCCTTTGACGGCGTGCATGGCTTTTTCGAGCAGATGGAGCGCAAGAAGTACAAACTGCACGTCCGCGTCATGCTTAGCAAGTATCGCGGTTACGCGCTCTGCCCTGAGTGCAGGGGACAGCGGCTGCGGGCTGAGGCGCGCGCCGTCCGCATCAACGGCAGGAACATCTGCGAGGCAGCGGCGTTCACCATCGCCGAGGCGAATCGCTTCTTCTCCACGCTCGCGCTCTCGCCCATGCAGCAGGAGATTGCCGGCAGCATCCTCGAAGAGATACGGCAGCGTCTGCATTTCCTCGAGGCCGTGGGCCTGGAGTACCTCACCCTCGACCGGCTGGCCTCCACGCTCTCCGGCGGCGAGGCACAGCGCATTCAGCTTGCCACCTCGCTCGGCTCACAACTTGTGGGTGCGCTCTATGTGCTCGATGAACCCAGCATCGGCCTGCACACGCGCGACACCGCAAAGCTGATCGGCATTCTTGAGCGGCTACGCGACCTTGGCAACACTATCCTCGTGGTGGAGCACGATCCGGACGTCATCCGCGCCGCAGATTACCTGCTCGACCTCGGGCCCGGCGCGGGCGAGTTTGGCGGACGCGTGCTGGCCGCAGGCACCGTGCCCAAGGTGATGGCCGACCCAGCCTCGATCACCGGCAGATATTTGAACGGGCAGCTCACCATCCCTGTCCCCACGCGCCGGCGTGATGCAGCAAACGCAAAGGAGTGGCTGCGCCTGCGCGGAGCGCGCGCCAACAACTTGAAGAATGTGGACTGCGACATACCGCTGAACACGCTGACCGCCATCACTGGCGTCTCCGGCTCGGGCAAGTCCACGCTGGTGCACCAGGTGCTCTACCGGGCGGTGGCGCAGGCTCTGGGCAAGGACGAAGGCGGCGACCCCTCCGGGCTGTTCAAAAAGCTGGACGGCGCGGAGCGGCTGAACGACATCGTGCTCGTTGACCAGAACCCCATCGGGCGCACGCCGAGGTCAAACCCCGTCACCTATATCAAGGCTTTTGATGCCATTCGCGAGCTCTTTGCGGCGCAGCCCGAGGCGCAGCGCCGCGGCTACACTGCGGGCCACTTTTCATTCAACGTGCCGGGCGGCCGCTGCGAGGTCTGCCAGGGGGACGGCACCGTCACGGTCGAGATGCAGTTCCTGGCTGACGTGGAGTTGCCGTGTGAAGAGTGCAACGGCACCCGCTACAAGGCCAGCGTGCTTGAGGTTAAATACAAGTCCCGCAGCATTCACGAGGTGCTGGGGCTCACGGTGCGCGAGGCGCTGCGATTTTTTGCGGGCCAGCCCAGGATTCTGGACCGCCTGGCGGTGCTGGACGAAGTGGGCCTTGGCTATGTGCGGCTGGGCCAGAGCGCGACCACGCTCTCCGGTGGCGAGGCCCAGCGCGTGAAGCTGGCCGCGCACCTGGCCGCGGCGCGCGCCGCCGGCGGCGCGGCAAAGAAGGGCGGCAGCCGCGTGCTTTACATCCTCGACGAGCCGACAACCGGCCTGCACTTTGATGATGTAAGCAAGCTGCTCCTGGCTTTCAAGAAGCTGGTGGATGGCGGCGGTACGCTGGTCGTCATCGAGCACAATCTGGACGTAATCAAGTCCGCCGACTGGGTCATCGACATGGGCCCGGAGGGCGGTTCAGGTGGGGGACAGATAGTGGCGGCAGGCACGCCGGAACAGATCACGCAAAACGAGCTCTCGCACACCGGCTATTGGCTGGCCCGGGTGCTGGCAACTCAGCCCGCGGCGGCAGAGGTGGGAGCGTGACGCGGCTGCTCGCGTGGGCCATCCTCGCCACCAGCACCGCTGCATGGGGCCAGGCTGCCCCGCCTCCCCCCGGCACCACCGTGGTAGACACGCCGGGCAGCCACGCAGCCGCGCAAGAGGCAAGCCCGCTGAGCCAGGCCGAGGAAGACATCGCCGCACAGAACTTCGAGGCCGCGCGCGGGCTGCTCGATGCCTACCTCTCCGTTCACCCGGACAGCGCGCGGGCGCTGTTTGATCGCGGCTACGTGGACGAGGCGCAGGGCCAGCAGGAAAAGGCCGCCGGCTATTACCAGCGGTCGATTGCCGCAGATCCGAAGCTTTTCGAGCCTCGGCTGGCGCTGGGGCTCATCCGGGCGCGCAAGGGGGACCGAGCGGGTGCCGGCGAAGAGCTTACGGCAGCCACCTCGCTTGAGCCGAATCCGCCGAATCCCGAGGCCAAGGCCCAGGCCTGGCGCGCGCTTGCCGAACTGAAGCGGCAAAGCGACCCGGCTGCGGCGCGGCAGGCCCTGCTGGCGGCCCTGAAGCTGACACCGGAGACGGTGGACGACACGCTGCTGACGGCCGAGATCGCCGAGGCCAGCGGGGACGCCAACACGGCCGAAGCCGCGTACAGAAAGGTTCTCGCGCAACAGCCTCAGTCCTCCGCCGCCGTCGCCGGGCTGGCGCACCTGCTCATCCAGCAGAGGAAATTTGCCGAGGCGGAGCCGCTGCTTAAAAACGCGCTAACCCGCGATCCCGACAACCCTGCCCTCACCGCGCAACTGGCTGCCTTGCTGGGTGATGAGGGCAGGACGGCTGAAGCTGTCACGGCCTTGGAGAAGCTGCACCAGGCTGATCCGGCTGACGACCAGGTGACCGGTATGCTGGCCGACACCTACACACAAAACGGCGAGGCCGCCAAGGCTGATTCTCTCTATGCGCAACTGCTGGCGCAGCATCCTGACGATGCGGCCCTGCTGGCTGCGCGGGGCGAAAATCTTATTCGCCAGGCGCGCTACGGCGAGGCACTGCCGGTGTTGGACCGCGCCGTGAAGGCTGATCCTGCCAACAGCAATGCGTGGAGCAGCCTCGCCTTTGCCGCCTCCCAGACCCACCATTTTCAGCTCACGCTCGAGGCCCTCGCGGCCCGCCAAAATTATCTGCCGGAAACGCCGGCTACCTACTTCCTCCAGGCCACCGCTTACGATAATCTTCATCAAACAAAGCAGGCGGCTGAGTACTATCATAAGTTCCTGGATGCCGCCGGCTCCCAGTTTCCCGACCAGGTCTGGCAGGCAAAGCATCGGCTGCTGGCCCTGGGCAAATAGTCTCCCTCTACGTTCCGTTGGCACCGAAGGAGGTGTCGAATGCGGTTCGTAAACACAATCGCAGTCTCTCTCCTGTTCACTGCCCCGGTGTTCGCCTCCGGCTTCGACGAGCATCTTCCAGACATGCAGTCGCTCCTGGCGCTGGAGACACGCGCTGAACAGGCCGCTGCACGCGACCAGTGCTTCCTCTATGCCGAGGTGGTGCACGGGCTTACGGAACTTGCAGGGCATCAGCTCTCCTCCGGCGACAGCGAACATGCCTCCGCCACGCTCAGGCTGGTGGTGGAGCTCTCGCAGAAGATTCACATGGACATGAGCAGGGATTCCAAGCGCCTCAAAAACTCCGAGTTGCTGATGGAGCACACCGCCTTCCGGCTCAAGGAATTCCTGGGCAGTGCCTCGCTTGAGGACAGGCCGGCGCTGGAATCTACGCTGAAGCGTCTGAACCAGCTGCAGTCTGAGCTCATGCTGCAGGTCTTCCAGCACTAGCACAGGCGCCGATTTATCAACATACGGCTTGGGCGGCAAAGGCCACCAGGGCTGCATCCGTGCCATGCGCCGACGCGAGTTGCGTGCCGCCCGGCAGCGTCACCACCGGCAGGCCACCCATGCTGGCCGGCACCGTAAACCGCAGGATGGCACGCCTGGTCCGGGAGTGATTCGCCCCCAGCGCAAGCCGCACCATCGGCGATACGGGCAGCGCAAGCAGGCTGTACTGCGTGAAGAAGTCAGCCAGATCTGCGCGATACTGCAGGTGCGCGGCGCGCAGCTCCCGCTCACGTTCGGCGCTGATCGAGGCGCCCCACAGCAGCCGCTCGCGCAGGTCCTCTGGGAACCACGCGGCCCATACGCCCTCTTCAAAGTTTCCGCGGTGCACGCGCCATGCCTCCATGGCCTGCAACGCAGCATAGATGTCAAAGGCGTCGTTTTCGAGGAACACCGGCAGAATCCGCTCTACCACGGCCCCGGATCCGGCCAGCAGGTCCAGGTCGCGCGTAAATGCGGCCTGGCTTTCCGAGTCGCAGTCAGCCACGAAATCCTCCCCGGCAGCGGCGACCCGCACCGGGCCGGCTGCCTGTTTACATTCCGGACTGTTCAACTCATCGCCGAAGAGCGCCCTGGCCAGCAGCGGCGCATCGCGCAGGTCGTCAAACAGCCAGCCGATCGTGTCGAACGACGGCGCGAGAGGGTGACCCCCGAGCCAGTCTCCCAGGCCGTGAGACGCGCGATAGCCGGCCAGGTGGCACAGCGCCGCGGGCGCGCGCACGGATCCACCCGTATCGGTGCCAATCGCGGCCAGCGCGGATCGCTCCTGGATGCTTGCCGCCGCGCCGCTTGAAGAGCCACCGGTCAGCAGGCCCGGTGCAAGCGGCTGGGCGCAGTCGCCGTACTCGGCGTTCTCACCCGTGATGCCGTAGGCCAGCGGGTGCATGTGCGTCTTACCGACGATTACGGCTCCCTGCTCGAGCAGCCGCTGCGCCACCCAGGAGTTCTCTGCGGCCACGCCGTTGTGCTGTTCATAGAAGCGCGAGCCACAACTGGTGCGATGGCCGGCCAGATCGAAGCAATCCTTGAGGGAGATGGGCAGCCCGTAGAGCAGCGGTCTGCGCGCCGGATCAGGATAAAGCGAGGGCAAGGCACGCGCGCGCGCCAGCACCTCGTCCGGCTTGAGTGAAACGTAGGTGTTGCGGCCAACATTTCCGTTTGCGCGGGCAAGGGAGTTCTCGGCCACAGAGAGCGGCGTGTCCTCGCCTGACAGGAGGCGTGTCCGCGCGGCGGCCAGCGGAGACGGGTCACCCAAGCGAGACCGGCTCCTGCTCGAGTCGAATGCCAAAACGCTGCTGCACACGGTGCACGATCTCATCCCGCAGGGCACCGATGTCCGCCGCGGATGCGCCGCCGCGATTCGTGAGTGCCAGGGTATGCTTGCCTGAGATCGCCGCGTGACCCTGCGTGTAGCCTTTCGTGAATCCGGCCTGCTCCAGCAGCCAGGCCGCTGGCAGCTTTACGCAGCCCGCCGGCGCCGGATAGTGCGGCACCGGCTGCGCGGGGCACGCCTGCGCAATCCGGTCGTAAATCTCGCGCGCTACCACCGGGTTTTTGAAGAAGCTGCCCGCGCTACGCGTGTCTGGATCGTCCCCGTTCAGCACCATGCCCTTTTGTGCCCGAATGCAGCGCACCGCCGCGCTCACCTCGCGCAGAGTCGGCTTACTGTCAGTGCCGAAATATCGCTCAAGATCGGCATAGGCGACTTTCGGCCTGCCGCCAGGCTGCAGCCCGAAGCTCACGCGCGTTACGATATAGCGGCCGCGGCGTTCGCCATTAAAAATGCTGCTGCGATAGGCGAACTGGCACTCGTCACGGCTGAGGTCAACAAAGCGATCCTGCTGCGTATCGAACGCACGCACCTGCTCGATCGTCTCCGACACCTCCTGGCCATACGCGCCTACATTCTGCACCGGTGTTCCACCAACGGAGCCCGGAATGCCCGCGAGGCACTCGATGCCGGCGCAGCCTGCCGCGACCGCGCGCGAAACGAAAGTGTCCCAGTCCTCGCCCGCTCCCACAGCAAAGGAGCCGTTGGAACGCTGCTCCACGCCCAGGATTGCAATATGCAGCACGAGGCCAGGGTAGCCTTCATCTGCGACAAGCAGGTTGCTGCCGCCGCCCAGAACAAAGAGCGGCATCGAGTGCTGACGTGCGAATGCCACCGCATGCGGCACGTCCTCATCCTGCAGGGCCGTGGCAAACCACCGGGCCGGGCCGCCGATGCGAAAGGTTGTGAACGGCGCCAGCGGAACATTTTGCTCAAATTGCATGCTTCGCTTTAGCGTAACGCAAGCGGCAGCGGGTCAGACGGCCTTTCGCTGCGGCATCGCCGCGAGCCGCTGGTCAATCAGTTTGCTCAACCGGCCCGGGGTAGTAGCTTCAAACAGGTCCATCAACTCTACCGCGCCCGGATACTCCCGGCTCAGGTGAGCGTGCATCTGGATGAGCAGCAGCGAGTCTCCGCCTGCGTCGAAGAAGTTCTCCCCGGCGTCATCAATCTCCCGCTGCAGCAGCATGCTCCAAAGCGCCAGCACGGCATGAAGCGTATCCTGCTCGTGCTCCGTCGATGCTACACTTCTGCCGCGGCGCTCCTCGATCCGCGCTGCGACCTGCTGCTGGATAGCGCTACGGTCCAGCTTGCCGTTCGCATTCACCGGCAATTGCGGCAGGAAGAACAGCTCCGCAGGCAGAGCCCACTTCGGAAGCTGCTCTTCAAGATGGCCGCGAAGCATCTCGCCCAGGCCAGGCACCTGCTCTGGCTGGGCAACTTCAACTGCCGCGTAGATCTGTTTCTCCCCCTCTGCCGGCTTCAGGGTCAACACCGCGGCCGCGCGCACAGCAGGATGCGCGCTGAGCAGCCGCTCCAGTTCCTCCAGGTCCACGCGATGGCCGCCGATCTTTTGTTCGCGGTCAGCACGGCCCTGGAAATGGATGAGCCCGTCAGCATCGCGACGGACGCGGTCGCCCGTGCGATACATGCGTGCACCCGGTTCATCCGAGAACGGGTCAGAAAGAAACCGCTCAGCCGTAAGCTCCGGCTGATTGATGTAGCCGAGCGCCAGGCCGTCTCCGCCCAGGTAAAGCTCTCCGGTCTCGCCCGCGTTCACGGGCCTGAGCGCTTCGTCCAGCACGTAAGCAGAGGTGTGCGCGATCACATGTCCGATTGGTAGTGCAGGCTGCTCGATGTAGGGCCGGGGGACGCGATAGCAGACCGCAAACGTAGTGCTCTCGGTTGGCCCGTAGCCGTTGGTGATGGCAAGCTCCGGGCAGACGTTGCGCACCCTGACCACGTGGCGCGGAGAAATCACGTCGCCGCCGGCAGCAAGCTGCTTGAGCGGCTGAAATATCTCTGGGGCATGCTCGGCTGCAAGATGGAAGACAGCCGCCGTCATCCACAGTGAGCTGACGTGATGCCTTGCAATGAGAGCGCGGTAGTCCTCGATGCTGAGCGGCCGGTCCGGCGCAACGGCCAGCGTGCCGCCGTGCAGCAGCGCACCCCACAGCTCCAGGCAGGAGGCGTCAAAGCCAAGCGGCGAGTGCAACAGCCACGTGTGCTGCGGCCCAAACTGCATATAGTGCTGCGCGGAGACGAGACGAACTACGCCCCGATGTGGCACCCGCACGCCTTTGGGCGCACCGGTCGAGCCGGAGGTGAACATGATGTAGGCGGGGTCAGTCGCGCGAGCCCGTGGCAGAGCGGCATGCTGCGCCAGCGGCATCAGCAGGTGAGAGACCTCAGGGATGGGCACAACCGTGGCGCCTCCCCACCACTGCGCACAGCTTGCCTCTGTGTTCTTCTCATCGCCCAGCACAATGCGCACGCCGCTTTCCGCCAGTTGGCGCGCAAGCAGCGAGGCCGGTGAGTTGGCCACATCGAGCGGCAGGTAGGCCGCCCCCGCCATCATGATGCCGAGAATGGAACCCACCGTGGCAAAAGACCTGCCGGCTGCAAGTCCCACGACGCTGCCCGCGCGAACGCCATGCCGGGTCACAAGCATCGCGGCCAGGTTCTGCGCGTAGTTCAGAAGGTCAACATAGCTGGCGATGCCTTCCTCGCCGGTAAGCGCAGCCTTCTCCGGGAAAGAGACGGCTGCCTCTACAAACAATTCGCAGACATTTGCCTCGCGATGGTAATGGGTGTTCAGGTCCAGTGCGGCTGTCGTCCGGCTTTCCATGTCGTGCGTGATTCCACTTTCCGAATCTGTTTAGACGGCCACCTGGTCCAGCCGCACATCGTTGCGCAGGTTGGCCGCATACCACGCAATGGTGCGGTGCAGCCCCTCGCGGAAGCCGACCTTCGGCTCATAGCCGAGGTCACGGCGGGCGCGGGTGATGTCCGCGAGCGAGTGCTGGATATCGCCGTTGCGTGAAGAGGCGAAGACCGGCCTCTGCTCGAAGCCTATGATGTCGGCCAGCGTGTCGCAGGTGACGAGCAGTGAGTCATGCTCACCGCAGGCCCCGTCATAAACATTGCCGCTCACCCTGGCCGACGGCGCCGTTGCGGGCAGCGCCTTGGCCCGCCCCCCATTGTCCTAGGTCGTAAAGTCGCGGGCCGTGAAACCATCCCCACAA
>CAYQYM010000050.1:0-10442 GCA_964421715.1 uncultured Acidipila sp. | reverse complement strand
CGCCGCCGGGGGCGGGTCGGGCCACCCGGAACCTGCTGGTGCTGGGAAAGATGCCAGTCGGCCTGCCGCCGGAGACGTTGCACGGGGTGGGTGCGGCCCGGCCGCCCGCGAGGGAGGCTGGCGGGCGCGCATCCTCTGCGGGGCCGCCCTCCCTGCTCCAGCTGCTTAAACGCTTTCTCACCCGCGATAGCCGCCGCGCGCTTGCGGTAACCGCCGGGATGGTTGAGACCGCGGGGCGCGCGCTGGACCCACGTGGACGAGACCGCCAGGGGCAGCCAAAGAATCCTGTTTAGCCACTAGGAGCTCGCGCAGCCGGCCCTTGCCGCCGGAAACAGTCTGAAAATGTTTGCACAGCGGCCGCGCCGTTCTGAGCCTGCCAACCATGGCCGCAGGCGGCCATGTTTTCTACGCTGCCTGCGGGCGGCACTTGGGCCAATGACCGGGTTTTGGCAATTGCCGTGCAACCTCCCAGGCAGGAGCATCACCATGTCCGCAATCCTGACAGAAAACGGGCCCAAGGCTGAGGCGAGGATCGCCGCCGAAGTGGTTACAAATCCTGCGTGCTTTGTCAACCCAAATGCAGCGGAGTTCCGCGCCAAGTTCGACCAGATGCCATTTGAGGTAAACCACAGCTTTTATGGCAGCCATCCGCTGTTCACACTGCCGCGGCTCAAGCAGCTTTCAGCCTTCCTGCGCACCAACGGTTACAACGTCCACCTGGATGCCGGGGATGTGAAGATAGGGCAGCGGTGGGACGAGGTTCCGCCGCACCAGTGGAGCTTTGAGGAGACGATGGAGCGCATCGAGCATGCGGGCGCCTGGATCATCCTGAAGCAGGTGGAGAAGGATCCGGAGTATGCCGAGCTGCTGGAGCAGTTCGTGGAGCAGCTCAGCTCGCTGACAGGCCGCGATGTGAAGCGGGAGGCACGCATTACGGAGGTTACGATCTTCATCACGTCGCCGCTCCGCATTACGTCCTACCACATCGACCGGGAGTGCAATTTTCTGCTGCAGGTCAGCGGAGAGAAGGATATGTACATCTTCGACCGCACCGACCGCGAGGTGCTGCCCGAGCATGAAATTGAGCGTTTCTGGAGCGTGGACAACAACGCGCCGGTCTACCGCGAGCAGTACCAGGACCGCGCGCTCACCGTTCGCCTGCGTCCCGGGAGCGGGGTGCATGTTCCGGTGAACTGCCCGCACTGGTTGAAAAACGGCAATAACGTCTCGATCTCGCTCAGTGTGAGCTACCAGTTTCACGACAGCGTGCGCAAAAATCTCTACCAGGCAAACTACTACCTGCGCCGCATGGGGTTGAACCCTACACCTCCGGGACACAAGCCTGCCGTGGACGCGAGCAAGCGGCTGGTGATGGGCGGCCTGCATGGCTTGCGCAATGGAATGCGCCGCATTGCGGGGAGGCCGACGCAGCACGGCGGCTAAATTGGTAAACTCGCACTTGGTGATCAGCGAGGTGCGAGCGCAGTGATTCAGACCCTTTTTGGCAGCCTTAAAGAGGCTGAGGAGCCGCGCAAGCCGGGGTTCTTTGACCGTATGAAGCAGGCTGTCTCGCGCACGCGTGAGAGCCTGGAAGAGCACATCGAGGGTGTCATCGCCCTCACGCGCGAGGTTGACGCAGGGGCGCTCGAAGAGCTGGAGATGAGCCTCATCGCCTCAGACCTGGGCGTGACGACAACCGCCGAGGTGATGGAAGCGCTGCGTGACCGGGCCCGCCGCCAGCAGATTCGCGACGGGGCCGAGTTGCGCGACCTGCTCAAGACGCAGCTCAAAGGCATTCTCGATGAGCAGCAGCGGCCGGTCGCGACCGTGGCTAACGGACCGGAGGTGCTGCTGCTGGTGGGCGTGAACGGCACCGGCAAGACGACCACCAGCGGAAAGCTGGCTGCTTACTACCGTGCGCAGGCGCGTTCGGTTCTGCTCTGCGCGGCCGATACCTTTCGCGCCGCGGCCATTGAGCAGCTCGAGGTGTGGGGCCAGCGCAGCGGGGTCGAGATTATCCGGTCAAAGCAGGGCGGCGACCCCTCGGCCGTGCTCTTCGACGCGCTAACAGCGGCGCGTGCCCGCCACACTGACGTTTTGCTGGTGGACACCGCAGGCCGTCTGCATACCAAGAGCAACCTTATGACCGAGCTCGAAAAGATGCGGCGCACCGCGCAGCGCGTCGTGCCCGGCGCTCCGCACGAGGTGCTGCTGGTGATGGATGCGACGACCGGCCAGAACGGCCTGCAGCAGGCGCGGCTCTTCACCGAGGCGGCCGGCGTGACCGGCATCGTGCTCACGAAGCTGGACGGAACTGCCAAGGGAGGCATCGCCCTTGCCATTGCACGCGAACTGAAGCTGCCAGTCCGCTTTGTGGGCATAGGAGAAAAGATGGAGGACCTGCTGCCGTTTGACAGCCAGGCGTTTGTTGACTCGCTGCTCGGCTGATTACGGAAGTGCCTCTGCCCCGGGCGAAGAACCGTAATAGACTATGCCCAACCCTTCGCCCTTTCTGAAAGAGATAGACCTTGCTGGAAAAGAGCTTTTCTGCCCAGTCCGCATCGGATGTGCGCTGGATGAACGAAGCGGTCGCGCTGGCGCGCCGCTCGGCTGCACTGGCCTCGCCCAATCCTGCCGTAGGCTGCGTGCTGGTAAAGGGCAATCGCGTCGTCGGCGAGGGCTACCACGAGTACGACAAGCTGGACCACGCCGAGATCGTAGCGCTGCGCCAGGCCGGCGAGCAGGCTCGTGGGGCGACAGCTTACGTTACGCTTGAGCCGTGCAGCCACCAGGGCCGCACCGGTCCCTGCGCGCTTGCGCTCAAGGAGGCCGAGGTGGTCCGCGTGGTCGCGGCCACGACGGATCCAAACCCCAAGGTGAATGGCAGGGGGCTCCAGATACTGCGGGAGGCCGGCATCGAGGTGTCCGTGGGCACGCTCATGCGGGAGGCTCGCGCGATCAACGACGGCTTTGCGCGCTACATCCGCAGTGGGCTGCCGCTGGTTAACCTGAAGGCGGGGCTGTCGCTGGACGGGCGTATCGCGCCCATGCCCGGCAAGACTCCGCCAGGCAGCCCCGTGTATATCACCGGGGAAGAGTCTCTGGCCATCGTGCAGCAGATGCGGCACGATGCCGATGCCGTTCTGACTGGCATCAACACAGTGCTCGACGACAACCCCATGCTGACGGACCGGTCGCGCCTGCCGCGACGCCGCCCGCTGCTGCGGGTGGTGCTCGATTCGGCCCTGCGCATTCGGCTCGATTCAAAGCTGGTGCGCACGGCCAAGGATGATCTCCTCGTCTTTTGCACGGCGCCGAATCTCGACCGGCGACGCGCGCTCGAGGCCCTCGGGATTCGCGTGGAGCAGGTGGAGGCAGGTCCGGGTATCTCGCGCGTACCGCTCAAGAGGGTGATTGAAAGGCTGGGCGAGATGAAGGTGCTACGGGTGCTGTTCGAGGGAGGCTCGCAGATTAACAGCTCAGCCCTGATGCAGCAGGTGGCCGATAAGCTGACGCTCTTCTATGCCCCGGTGCTGCTGGGAGCGCGCGGCGTTCCGCTCGTCGCAGATCACGAGGCTTCGATGCCGCGGCTTATACGCACCGAGCTTGACACCGTGGGTCAGGACTTCCGCTTTGAGGCTTACCTGCGCGATCCTTGGGCTTAGGCTGCCGGGCGCCCGAAAGCTCAGCAGGCATCGGCGGTCATCTTGCCCGCGCTCGGCCAGGCCGGTGAGCGCTTTTCAAGAAACGCCTGAATGCCTTCGCGGAAGTCAGCGGTGGCGCGCGCCTCGGCATTGGCGCGAATGGCCGTCCCGAGCTCCTTGTCCAGCCGCGCGCGTGTGTGCTCGCTAAGCAGCCGCTTGATGGCCGACATCGACTCCGGGCTGTTCCGGAGCAGGTCCTGCGCCAGCCTGCGCGCCTCGCCCATCAGGTCCTGCTCGGCCACAAGCCGCGTAACCAGCCCCATGTCGCAGGCCTCCTGCGCCTTGAGCAGGCGCCCGGTCAGCAGCAGGTCGCGCGCCTGCTTCTCGCCGATCTGCGTGCGCAGGAAGGAGGCCACGACGGCGGGGATGAATCCGATGCGCACCTCGGTGTAGCCGAACTTGGCCTCAGGCACGGCGAGGGTGAAGTCGCAGACGGTGGCGAGGCCCATGCCGCCGGCGATCGCCGGACCGTTCACGGCGGCGATCGTCGGCTTGGGCAGGTCGTAAAGTGTGCGCAGCAGCCGCGCAATGCTCTCCGAGTCCGCGCGATGCTCTTCGGCCGTGCGCGCGTGCATGGTCTGCAACTGTTCAAGATCGAGCCCGGCGCAGAAGGCCGGCCCCGCGCCTGTGAGGATCACAACATGACATTGCGTGCTGGATGCGGCGCGGCCTAGCGCTAGGGTCAGCTCGGCGATCATGGTCGGGTGAAGCGCATTGCGTCGCTCCGGTCGGTTCAGGGTGATGGTTAAAATCCCGTCTTCACTGTGCGTGTGCAGCATTACATAATGCGCCATCGTGCGGTGTTTCCTCGCGAACTGCGCATTCTACTCCGCTATGCGGACGACGCTCAAACCCGGCAGTATGGCGGAGGTGAGAGGTGTGTGAGCCGGTGGGCAAAGCACCGGGCCATCTACCTTGACGAAGGCACCGGGTTGAGAACTTGTGGGCGCTCGCCACGCATCACTCGTCATGCTTCGAGGCACTCCCAGCTTCGCCCGTGACTTTCTTCGCGCTCTTGCTGTTTGCCGCACTACTGCGGGGTGGGCCCGAACCTGCGCCCGATCTCCGCGCTGGCTGCGATGAGGCTTTCGAGCGGCGCGAGTGCAGGCAGCTCCGCGCCAAGCCGTGCCAGCTCCCTAAGGGCGATCTCGGTCGCCACGTTGCCCACCAGCGCGTCCTGCGCGAAGGGACAGCCACCTAGCCCGGCGAGTGCCATGTCAAAGCGCCGGCAGCCGGCCTGGTAAGCAGCAGCGATCTTCTCCGCGGTTTCCGACGGGCGCGCGTGCAGGTGAACGCCGATTTCCGCGTCCTGCACCTCGGAGAGAACGGCGGCTGTGACCTCCGTGATCAGCGCGGGGCTGGCCAGGCCGACAGTATCTGCGAGCGAGATTTGTGCGATGCCGAGCTCGACCAGAAGTTCACAGGCGGCCACCACCTCATCGGCATCCCACGGGTCGTGGTAAGGATTGCCGAAGGCCATCGAGATGTAGGTCACTATGTCAAGGCCCGCCTTGAAGGCTGCCTCACCGATGGCCTCAAGAGTGTCGAGCGACTCCTCCGGCGTCTGCCGCTGATTGCGCTCAAGAAACGCCGGGGAGAGCGAGTAGGGAAAGCCAATCGTTGTAACCTCACCGGTCTGGATAGCCCGCTCCGCGCCCTTCAGGTTGGCGACGATGCCGATGATCTCGACCTCCCCGGGAGGATCAGTAAAGGCAAGCACCTGTTCTGAGTCGGCCATCTGCGGCACCGCCGCGGGAGAGACGAAAGAGACGGCGTCGATGTGCTGGAAGCCCGCCGCGATAAGCGCGCGAAGATAATCGGCCTTCACCTCTGCTGGAATCGGCCTGGGCAGCGCCTGCCAGGCGTCACGCGGACACTCGACAATCTTGACGGTCATGCGTGCGTCCCCGTGCGCGAAATCAGGAAGAGGACAAAGACCGCAGAAACGTGCATCAAGGCCGCGCTTCCAAACCCGGCTACCACGGACTTCGTTCGCAGGGTGAGGGCCATCAGCAGCCCGTAGATGGGGAACTGGAGGTAGATCAGCAACTGCGACAGGTTCGTGCCGAGTTCGCCTGAGAGGCCGAGCGCGTCGCTGCGAAAGAGCAGCACATATGGGTAGAGCAGGCCGAGTGAGCGCGTGCCCTCGAGCGTGAGCACGTCCGCGGCGCGCATGGTCAGCGGTGTAATCGCAACGCCCAGCAGCACCGGCCACCAGAGCGACAGGGCGCTGCGGCCTTTCTTCTTCCTGCGCGCGGGCTTGCGCTGTGGTGTGGTCTGGGTGGGGCTCATTGGCCTGATGTTCGCACGCACGCGGCCTGCAGTGCAAAGCGAGCGGCCGCGTGCGTGTTACTGAACCGGTACGCCTTCGAGCTTGGTCAGCCGGCCGACCGGGTAGAGCCCAACCCGGTTGGCGTCAAACCACGGCGAGCGGTCGTAAAAGAACTCGAGCCGTGCGCGCGGGTCGGCGGCAAACTTCGGGTCGCTCTCGATCTTGCGCTCGAACTCGGCCTTCAGCTTCGGGTCTTTCTCCATCATGGTGCGGGACAGCTTCTCGAGCACGTAAGCCTCGCCATACTCGCGCTGCTCAAAGATGGAATCGAAGAAGCCCCACGCCAGCGCCGAATCCGGCGCCTGCGGCTCGAGCCATTGGATGGCGACCTTCGAGAGGCGCTGGTTTAGCGGGACCACGACCGACCCGGCGGGATATGTAACCGACTCGGTGACGAGATCGCAGTGGCCAAAGTGTCCCGGCTCTTTGCCGGCGCCCTCGCCGGCAAAGAGCGGGTGTCGGCCTTCGAAGGGAAAGCGCTGCCACTGCATGCCGCTGCAGTGGTAACG
The DNA here is from genome assembly GCA_964421715.1 of uncultured Acidipila sp. Taxonomy (GTDB): domain Bacteria; phylum Acidobacteriota; class Terriglobia; order Terriglobales; family Acidobacteriaceae; genus CAYQYM01. Next base: position 3,897 of record CAYQYM010000050.1, on the reverse strand, counting down.
CTCCACGGTGCCGGTCCAGGGTGCGGTGGTGCGCTGCACCTCCACCTGGTGCGCGCTGAGCACGTCAATCACCTGCGTCCACTGGCGCGGCACGATGTAGGCAGCCGGCGGCACTACGGAGGCCGTGACCTTGAAGCCGCTCGCCATGGGCAGCGATACGTTCCACGGTTCATGCGTGTAGGCCACCCACATCGTGCCTGAGACCTCGCTCAGCTGCCGGGTGTACATATAGCCGCGAAAGAGAAAGGGCGTCGTCTCACCATTCCAGCCCACGCGCAGCGGGAACTGCTGGTTGCCGAGCGGGTGCGCACCCAGCCGCCTGGCCTCGGCATCCGCGTCGGCGTTGAGGGTGATCAGCTTGTCTGCTTCCCGGTTGACCACCTGGAGCAGTGCGCGCAGGATCTGGTAGTTGCCGGTCACGCGCGTCCTGTAGTCCTTCAACATGTGCATCTCCACCAGCATGCCGGGCCGGTTCTCCAGCACCATGTAGCCGGTCGAGAAGCGCGGCGGATCATCGTTGAAGCCAAGGCCCCTGGACGGGTCCGCATCGTCTACCAGCGTGATGTAGGTAGGCGAGGCAAGATGTCCGGTTGCATCCACACGCTGCTTTAGCTCAGGCGTCACCGTCTGGTCAATCCAGCGCGCCATCGGCCCATGGACGTTCGGGCCGTCATCGATGGTGAAAGTGACGTCGTACTGGTAGTCCGAGCCGTCGGTCACATGGTCGTCGACAAAAAAGTCTGGGAGCCACTGGTGAAACATCTTCATGAAGGCACGGGTTTCAGGCGTCTGCGCCTTTAGGTAGTCGCGATTCAGGTTCAGGTTGGTGCCGTTACCGCGCCAGCCCATCTCGTCCGGGCCGTCCTGGTTGATGCGGTTGAAGGGCGAGCGCCGTTCGTGTCCGTCCGCGTTGTACATGGGGATAAAGACAAAGACCGCGCGGTCGAGCAGCGAGGCCTGCGATTTGGTGATCACCATATCGCGCAGCAGCGCCAGGCAGGCGTCCTTGCCGTCCATCTCTCCGGCGTGAATCGAGTTTTGCACGAGCACAATTGGACGTTTGATGGCGTGCAGCCGTGCGGGATCGAACACGCCGTCTTTTGATGCGACGACGATGTCGAGCTCGCGTCCTTCTCCGGTGAGCCCGAAGGGCTGGATGCTGACCTGGCCCGGAGCCGCGGCCTGCACGCGGCGAAGGTAGGCCATGGTCTCGGCGTAATCCGGAGTGGTCTTGTAATTCGATTGTTCGGCAGGGGTCTGCCAGGCTGCGTCTTGTGCAGCGCACACGGCAATGGGCGCCAGCGCGAACGCCAGGCCGAGGCTGATGAGCTTGCTCACGCGTACCTCACGCATATTGGAGTGAACCCATTATGCGCCAGGCCACTGGTCACAGTGCGGAGGAGCCCTCCACGCCTTCAGCAGTTACGTGATGTCTTCCGTGTCAAAGATGGGCCTGCGTACGGCGGGCACACCGTGTACCTGGCTGACCAGGTCCTGCACGACGTCTTCGAGCTGGCGCTGGCTCTCGATCACCTCCGTCATGCTCTTCAGCTCAAGCGGATCGGTGACCTCCTCCAGCAGGACGACCGCGTGCGCCTGGGCCGCGTGATCGAGCCCGAGGCCTTCCGGCGTCTTGGCCTTGATGCTGACGCAACTGCGCTTGATGTCGAGCAGTCCGGCGACGCGCTCGGCAATCTCGGCCGCAACCGGCGCAATCCTGGGCGCGGCCAGCACCAGCGTCGTATCCACGTTGACAATGCGGAAACCTGCGTTCTGAATTTCTTCAAGCGCCACGTTCAGGAAGATGGCCGAATCGGCATCCTTCCAGCGCGGGTCGCCGGGAGGAAAAAAACTGCCGATGTCGCCCGCCGAGACTGCTCCCAGCAGGGCATCGGTAATGGCGTGCAGCAGCACGTCCCCATCCGAGTGGCCGGCCAGTCCCTCAGGATGGTCGAGGCTGATGCCGCCGATGCGAAGCGGCACGCCGGGTTTGAACGCGTGCGAATCCCAACCGAAACCAATCCTCATGCTCATGATGAAATCTTTCCTCCGGTGCGCCGGCTGATTACCGGATTTGATTTTTCCGCGCGCTGCTCTCTGGACTTTATGCCTGCTGCTGCAGGTAGAACTCAGCCAGCTCCAGGTCGCCCGGCTGGGTTATTTTGAGGTTGCGGGCCGAGCCAGGCACCACGGCCACGCGGCCGCCCGCGCGCTCTACCAGGCTGGCCTCGTCCGTGCCGGCAAAGCCGTCGGCTTCGGCCTCGGCAAAGGCGCGCTTGAGCAGTTCACAGCGAAATCCCTGTGGCGTTTGCGCCTTCACGATGTACTCGCGGGGAATGGTCGCGGTAATGATGGCTCCGTGCGCGGTGCGCTCCACCTGCTTGATGGTATCTACCGCCGGCAGCCCCACAATGGCGGCCCCGTGTTCGGCGGCTGCCTCAATGGTGCGCTGGATGGTCGCAGTATCGATCAGCGGCCGCACAGCATCGTGTACGAGGATGAGGTCGTCCTTGTCGCATTCGATTGAGCGGAGCGCATTTGCTACGCTCTCCTGCCGCGTGTCGCCGCCCGACACCACCTGCACTCGATCGCTGAACCCGTATTCGCGAACCTGGGCCTGCACGCGCTCGCGCTCAGAGGGGCGAACGGCGACGATCATGCCTGTCACCTCAGGCACTGCGGCGAAGGCGCGCAGGCTGTGAATGAGCACCGGGACTCCGCCCAGCGCGAGGAACTGCTTCGGGGCGGCTGCACTCGTCATGCGCGTGCCCAGCCCGGCCGCCGGTAATAAGACGTAAACCCGCATAAACACTGGAGTATACAGCAAAGCGGCAGGCGCCGGTGAGCCGCGTCGGCCACCCTGGGCGGCGCAACGCCGGGCTGCTGTTAAGCCTCCAAAGGTTATTCTCGGCACGCATCGCAGTCGCCCGGCGATTTGCCATCCACACAGGGGTTCCATAGACTGGCGCCGGTAAAGGTTCTCTGACTGGAGCTCCCGCCATGCGCCGTCGACCCTTCTGCTTTCTCTCCGCCTTTGCTCTTTGCCTCTCCGCCGCGTTCGCCAGTGCGCAGGCCGCTCCCACCCCACCGCTCGGCTGGAACTCGTGGGACTCCTACGCGCTCACGATCACCGAGGCGCAGTTCAAGGACAACCTGGCCTGGTTTCACCAGCACCTGCAGCCGCACGGCTACCAGTATCTGGTTGTGGACGAGGGATGGTATCTGGCACATCCGGAAAACGCCGGTTCCGGCAGCCAAAAGGACCAGGGTTACACGCTCTCGGCAGACGGGCGCTATCACCCTGCGCGCAACCGGTTCCCCAGCTCTGCAAACGGCGCAGGTTTTAAGCCGCTGGCGGACAGCGTACACGCGCTGGGACTCAAATTTGGCATTCACATTCTTCGCGGCATCCCGCGCCAGGCGGTAGAGGAAAATCTCCCCATTGCCGGGTCGCGGTTTCACGCCCAGGATGCGGCGGACACGACGGACAAGTGCGAGTGGAACCCGGACAACTATGGCATCAAGAACAATGTCGCGGGACAGGCCTACTACGATTCCATCGCGAAGCTCTATGCAGGATGGGGCGTCGATTACGTCAAGATTGACTGCATTGCGGCGCCTTACCGCAAAGATGAGATTCACATGTTCAGCAAAGCGCTCCGCGACACCGGCCGCAACATTGTGCTGAGCCTCTCGCCCGGGCCAACGCCGTTGAGCGAGGCAGAGGACGTGAGCATGGAGGCCAACCTGTGGCGCATCTCGGGCGATGTGTGGGACATCTGGGATCGTACGCAGAGAACAGACCACGATTTCCCGCAGTCGCTGCGGCAGCAGTTTGCGGTGCTGGCGAAGTGGGCGCCTTACCGCGCCGCAAACCGCTGGCCTGACCCTGACATG
>CAYQYM010000049.1:0-10614 GCA_964421715.1 uncultured Acidipila sp. | reverse complement strand
GAATTGCCTGTGGCTTGCCTAGCGCCCCGTGACGTACGGTGTACGCTCTGGTAACAGCGGATAGGACTGTTTTGATACCACTTGTATTTCGGCTAGTGTTTTGTGAGTTCATCCAAAAGAACACTCGCCTTCACGGCCAGCGTGTGTGCGCCGTCCAGGTCGTTTGCGGAGAGCGCCTGGCGTGCCTTGGTCAGAAAGCTGCGAATCTGTGTCGCCGTGTCCTGCTCTTCGGGGCTGAGTCGCCGCTTGATGCCGTTGATGCCACCTTCGGTGGAGTCGATGAGCTTCTGTGTCGCGCCACGATTCTGCTGCTGGCTGGCCACGTCTCCGGTGGTGGAAAGTTGACCGATGGGCGAAGCCGCAGACGGCTCTGCGGTTCCGGGGGTAGCGGTTGGCGCGTCCGTGGTCGTGGCAGGTGGCGCAGGCTGTGCCGGCGTGGCAGCCGGTGCTGCGTCGGTCACCGCCGCGGCAGGCGGTGCGTCCTGTTTGCGCCTGCGGCGGCGGACAGGCGGCTTCTTCTCCGGCTCCGGCTGTTCAAGCTTGACCTGCGGTAAAGGCGGAGTGGGCAACTGTGGGGTGGGCGGCACACTCACCGCCGGCGCGTGCGTCTCAGGGGCCTGTGTCTGCTTCGGGATGATCGGCTGCTGCTTGTGCCTGCAGCCGGCAAGCGCCATCAGCAGCGACAGCAACGCCTTTGTCAGCACCGCCTGCTTGCGCGCGGTCCTCATGCGTTTGGCTCCTGCAGGAGCGCCGTGCCAGTGTCCAGGTGGGTGCGCGTCCGTATGTCAGTAATCGAGTTCGCTGGCACTCGCAGCGTAAACCGGGTGCCCTTTCCCAAGTGCGATTCTACGTCAAGCTTCCCATTGTGCAATTGCACAATCCGGTACGTCATCGCCAGCCCAATCCCACTTCCGTCCTTTTTCGTGGTGAAGTAGAGGTCGAAGATACGCGGCAGCACCTCCGGCGGAATCCCCGTGCCTTCGTCGCGAATGCTGAGCACGGCCCAGCGTGCGTCCTCGGCCAGCCTGACTTCCAGCGTGCCGCCTCCCGGCATCGCCTGGGCTCCGTTCAGCACCACGTTCAGCAGAGCCTGTTTGAAGAGGTCCGCGTCCAGCTTTGCGACTACAGGCCGCTCCGGCAGGTCAAGCAGCACGCGGACGCCCTGCGTGTTCAGCTCGGCCGTTGCCAGCGTGATGACGCTGGAGACGACGGCACGGAGATCCTGGTCTTTGAGCTGCAACTCGACGGGTCGGGAGAAGTCGACCAGCGTCTGCACTACGCGGTCCAGCCGCTGAATCTCGCTTTGGATCACGTCCAGGTGTCGCAGCGCGCGCCCATCTGTTGTGTCGAGCTTGGTCCGCAGCAATTCCAGGTGCACCACGATCGCGTTGATCGGGTTCTTGACCTCGTGGCCGACGCCGGCCGTCAGCCTTCCAATCGCCGCCATGCGCCGCGAGAGCTCCAGTTCGTTTTCTATCTCGCGCATGGATTCAAGATCATGGAGTGTCAGCAGCGCCCCGAGACCCCCGCCATGGCCAAAGGCATGGCCGCCCTCCGGGGTGCTCTCTTCGTGAATGAAATCGAGAGAGACCTCTACGCGGCGCCCGGTTTCGGTCTCGACCTCTTCCTGTACCAGGGACATACCTGCATCAAACGCCTCGCGTACCGTGCGGCCAAGGATGGTGTTGCGGTCGAAGATCTCATGCACGCTGCTGCCGAGAATGCGGTCGCGCTCCACACCGAGAAACCGCTCCACCGAGCTTGAGACCAGCACCGCACGGGCATCGCGTGTGAACAGCATCATGCCGTCCTGCAGGTTGAAGAGGATCTGGTCAAGGTTCTCCTTGAGCGCGGAAAAGACCTCCTCAACATTGCGCATGCGGCGGCCAATGCGCTCAATTTTGCTCGAGACCTGGGCCACGGTGTCGACAGAGCGCTCCGGCGGACCGGCCTCAATCTCGGTGGCGCCCTCAGCCTCGGCGCGGAGCGTGTCCAGCTGTCGGCTGATGCGCTCGATGGGTGAGGACGCCAGGTTGGCAACAAAGACTGACACCAGCAGCGAGGCAAGCATGACGAAGCCGATGACGCTCAGCGCCTCCACCAGCCAGGGCAGAAAGCTGTTGCGCAGCAGCGTGGTACGAATGCCGATATGCACTGTAACGAAGGGCTGCTTGTTGCGCGTGAGGTCGAGTGAAACGTTATAGACGCGCGGCGGCCCGAAGACGATCTCGATCTCCTGCAGCACGCTGGCCGCCTGCAGGGCGCCGTACTCCTGCCGCCGGGGCACAAGCTGATCCTGCTGCACGGGGTCTGTGCTCAGCAGCGCGCGGCCTTCCGGGTCCGCAATGGAGATGTCAAAGACAGTGGGCGAGTAGCTAATGACGGAGTTCAGCAGCGCATTCAGACCTGGATCGTCGCGCAGGGCCCGCGCCACCGCTGCCCGCAGCGCCTGCGCGTCGTTCTGGTTTATGGGCACGCCGCGCAGGCCGTCTTCAAGCGCCTGCCGCGTGGTGAAGACAATCTGGTGCGCGACGATGTCCGTCGAGGCATAGGTCTGCTGGATCTGCTGCTTGAAGAGCTGGCTGAGGTAGAGCGAAGAGAGAACACTGGCGACCACGAGCACGAGGCCCGTCATTGCCAGGACGATTTTTCTCTTCAGTCGCATCGGCTCTCGGAGCGGGCAGAGGTGAGAGTCACACTATCAGGCTCGTGCACTAATAAACATCACAAATCTGCAAAGCTCAGTCCTCCTGGGGATCTCCATTAACCGGTGAGCTGCCGTATTCTTTCAGCTTGTTGTGCAGCGTCTTCAAGCTGATGCCGAGCACCTCGGCCGCGCGCGTTTTATTGTTGCCCGTCGATTCCAGCGTCTTCAGAATCAGCCGCCGCTCGGCCTCGTCCACCGTGGTTCCGACCTCTACCTGGACCGCATTCTGCGTCTCGCCGCTCGGTCGAATGCCGCGTGTGCCAAAGCCCGGCGGCAGGTGCCGCGTCTCAAGCAGGCCATCTCCGCAGAGCACGACAGCGCGCTCGATCGTGTTGCGCAGTTCGCGCACGTTGCCCGGCCAGTCGTAGTGCATCAGTCGGCCCAGCATCTCGGGTTCAAGCCCGGCCACCTGCCGGTCGTGCTTGCGGTTCATGTCCTTGATCATCTCTTCGGCAATCGCTGGAATGTCCTCGCGATGCTCCCGCAGTGGAGGCATGTGAACGTTGAACACGTTCAGCCGGTAGTACAGGTCCCCTCGCAGGTGCCCGTCGGCCACGGCGGTCTCCGGCTCCTTGTTGGTGGCCGCCAGCACGCGCACGTCCACCGGCGACTCGACCTTGCTGCCCAGCCGCCGCAGCTTGCGGTCCTCCAGCACGCGCAGCAGCTTGGCCTGCGTGCCAATGGGCATCTCGCCGATCTCATCGAGCAGCAGCGTGCCCTCCTCCGCCAGCTCGAAGCAGCCGGCGCGCCGCTCCAGGGCGCCGGTAAAGGCACCCTTTTCGTGGCCGAAGATCTCGCTTTCGATCAGCGTCTCAGGAATCGCCGCACAGTTGACGGCGACAAACGGCTTGGACTTGCGTGGACTCAGCTCGTGCAGCGTGCGCGCCACCAGCTCCTTGCCTGTGCCGCTCTCGCCGGTAATGAGCACGGAGACGTTGCTGGCCGCCACGCGCTCGATAAGCCCAAACAGCTCCTGCATCTTTTTTGAGGACCCGACCAGCGAGCCCAGCGCACCGGCATCCCGCAGCTTCCGCCGTGTCACTTCTAGCTCGAGTTCGGTCTCGCGCTGGCGCGTTGCGTTGGCCAGCACCGTGCGCAGCCGGGTGGGGTCAATCGGCTTCTGGATGAAGTCGTAGGCGCCCATCTTCATCGCCTCGACGGCGGTTTCAATCGAGCCCTGGGCGGTCAGCAGGATCACCGTCTGGTTGCCCTTCAGCTCCGCCATGCGCTCCAGCAGCTCAATGCCATCCATGCGCGGCATCTTGAGGTCGGTCACGACGATGCCAGGCTGCCAGGCCAGTACCTTTTCCAGGCCCTCTACGCCGTCGCGCGCCGTCTCGGTCCGATAGCCCCAGCCGGAGACCAGCTCCGCCAGGCCCGTCAGCGCATGTACCTCGTCTTCAACGATTAAAACCTTTTCCTGGGCAGACATATGTGGGGAACAACAAGCAGCCTGTTTAAAGGCTAGTTATTCTTGTACCACGTCAAAACTGCTGTAGCTCGTCATAAATGCCTCGGTTTACCGTCGGGCGGCCACTTTAGCGACAGCGGCTGGGGCAGCACGGTATGTTGGTAGGTATGCTTGATCTTGAGATATCTCCGGATGCTTTGGCCGCCCTGCTCAGCACAGGCCCAAAACCCGTCTTGCTCGATGTTCGCGAGCCTTGGGAGTTTGAGACCGCGCGGCTGGAAGACGCGATCCTGATGCCGATGGGTGAGATTCCGGGCCGCGCCCACCAGGAGCTTGACCCCGAGGCGCACATCGTCACTGTCTGTCATCACGGCGTGCGTTCGCTGAACGTGGCCGCATGGCTGCGCAACCAGGGCTTCGATCGCGCCCAATCCCTCGCGGGCGGCATGGATGGGTGGTCACGATCTATAGATCCCTCCATTGCGCGATATTGACCGCTGACTCACCTGGCCAGTCCCTCATAACCTCTTTCGGAGTAACTCTGATGTCGGCTGCCGTAGACTTCGCCCGCACTGAACAGGCGCGCTTTCTCGATGAACTGAAGACACTGCTTCGCATCCCCTCCATCTCCACCCTGCCAGAGCACACCCCAGACGTGCGCCGCGCCGCTGAATGGCTCGCCGCCGAGCTGCGCCGCATCGGCATGGAGCACGTCGAGCTGATTGAGACTGCCGGACATCCACTGGTCTATGCCGAGTGGCTGCACGCCGCTGGCCGCCCTGTGTGCCTCTGCTACGGCCACTACGACGTGCAGCCTCCTGACCCGCTGGACGAGTGGACCACGCCACCCTTTGAGCCCACCGTGCGCAACGGCAACCTCTACGCCCGCGGAGCCGTGGACGACAAGGGACAAATGTACATGCACGTAAAGGCGCTCGAAAGCCTGTTCGCGGCGAACGGCGGCAAGCTTCCGCTGAACGTGCGTGTCATCCTCGAAGGAGAAGAGGAAGTAGGCGGCGAGGCGATTGCGCGGTTCGTCCGCGAGCATCCTGAGCGGCTGCGGGCGGATGTGGCCCTTGTTTCAGACACGGAAATGTTTGCCCCCGGCCTGCCGACCCTGTGCGTTGGCCTGCGCGGCATGATCTACACCGAAATCGAGGCGCGGGGCGCAAGGACTGACCTGCACTCCGGCATGTACGGCGGCGTCGCGCCTAACCCTTTCGTGGCCCTCTGCCAAATCATTGCGCAGCTTAAATCGCCAGGTGGCCGCGTGCTGATTCCCGGCTTTTACGATGGCATCGAGCCGCCGAACGAGGCCGAGCTCGTTGCCTGGAAGTCGCTGCCGTTTGACGAAGAGCATTACCGCCAGGCCGAGGTAGGCTCGCGCGAACTCACGGGCGAGCCCGGCTATTCGGCCCTGGAACGCACGTGGGCAAGGCCCACGCTCGATGTCCATGGCATGCCCGGCGGCTTCACGGGCGCAGGTGCGAAGACCATCATTCCGGCCAAGGCCGTCGCGAAGGTTTCCATGCGGCTGGTGCCCGGCATGGAGCCTGAGGCGACCTTTGTCCGCTACAAAAACTTCGTTGAATCGCTCAAGCCGGCGGGCGTGGAACTGGATGTGCGCATGATCCACTCCGGTGAACCGATCGTCATCGGCACCGGCAGCCCGTTTGTGCAGGCGGCTACTGAGGCCCTGCGTGCAGTCTGGCAGCGCGAGACGGTATTCGTCCGCTCCGGCGGCTCCATTCCCATCGTCGGAGATTTTGAACGGCACCTGCGAATTCCCACGCTGATGATGGGCTTCGGCCTGCCGGATGACAACCTGCACGCGCCCAATGAGAAGTTCTCGATCGAGAACTTTTACAAAGGCATCGAGAGCATCATCACCTTTTTCGAGATGGCCGCTCGGTGAAGGGATTTGTGCTGGCGGGCGGGCGCAGCACACGTATGGGCCGCGACAAGGCGCTGCTCGCGTGGCCCGATCCGGAAGCGCCTCGGCTGATCGCCACTGCCGTGGCCCTGTTGCGCTCAGCGGGCTGCGAGCCACATATCGCAGGGCAGCGGCCTGACCTCGCATCCTATGCGCCGGTAGTGCCGGACCTGCGGCCCGGACTGGGCCCGCTCGGCGGCATCGAGTGTGCGCTCGCAAGCTGCGCGCCGGACGAGTTTGCCGTGTTTGTCCCCGTCGATGTTCCGATGCTTCCGCCGGAACTGCTGAGGGCGCTTATCGCTCGCGCACAGATCACCGGGTCTGCCGCGACGCTGCCCTCAGCGGCAGGCCAGCCACAGCCGCTCTGCGTGGTGCTGGCGGCGCATTTCCTGCCTGTTATTCGTGCTGCGCTTGACGCGGGCGAAGGTAAGGTGTTGCGCGTGCTTGCCCGGGCCGGGGTCGACCTGCTGCGCACCGAGGCGTGGCTGGCCGCGCAGCGTCAGCCTCCCGCCGGCACTCCGGCGCAGTGGTTCCGCAATCTCAACTCTGCCGCAGACCTTTAGAGACTCTGCAGCACGGGCGGGCAGAACGCGAGCCAGCAACGCTGGGTGAAATGTATGATGGCCTTCTTTGGAGGACTCACCCGCAATGCGCCTGCGTGCACTTATCTGTGCCGGTCTCTTTGCCTTCTCCCTTGCTGCGCGCGCCAGCGACCCGCTCGTCGTGAAGACGCATGGTGGCAAGCTACAGGGCCTCGAAGTTCAAAGCCTGCCCGGTCAGCAGGTCAGGGCATTTCTCGGCGTGCCGTTTGCCGTGCCGCCGGTGGGCGCGCTGCGCTGGCGTCCGCCACAGCCGGCGGCGAAGTGGAAGGGCACGCGCGCGGCAACCGGCTTCGGTTACCGCTGCATGCAGCCAGATATCTACAACGACATGATCTTCCACGACCCGGGCCGCAGCGAAGACTGCCTGACGCTCAACGTCTGGACGCCGGCAAAGGACAGGTATGCAAAGCTGCCGGTGATGGTCTGGATCTACGGCGGCGGGTACATCGCGGGCAGCACCTCCGAGGGCCGGCAGAATGGGGCTTTTCTTGCAGGGCGGGGTGTTGTCGTGGTCACGATGAACTACCGGCTGGGCGTCTTCGGCTTCCTTGCGCTGCCGGCGCAGGCGCAGGAAGACCCGCACCGCGCCGCGGGCAACTACGGCCTGATGGACCAGGCCGCCGCGCTGAACTGGGTGAAGCGAAATATTCAAAGCTTTGGCGGAGACCCTCACAACGTGACGCTCTTCGGCGAATCTGCCGGCGCGTTTTCCGTCAGCGCGCAGATGGCCTCCCCGCTGGCGCAGGGGCTGTTTGCCCGTGCTATCGGCGAGAGCGGCGGCGCATTTTCGAGCTCAGGGCTCGGCTTTCCATCGCTGCCGGCAGCCGAGCAGCGCAGCCAGGAGTTCGCGCAGAGCGCCTTCGGAACGGACGACCTCGCCAGGCTGCGCGCCATGTCCGCCGAAGACCTGCTCAGCCGCTCCTTTGCCGCGCGTGGCGTGCCGCGCATCGGCCCTGACGTGGATGGTTATTTTCTGCCTGAGAGTATCCCCGCCATCTACGCCGCGGGAAAGCAGGCGCATGTGCCGCTGCTGGCTGGCTGGAACCACGACGAGGGCTCGGGACAGGTGCTGGCGCAGGAGCCCCAGCCCACCGTGGAAAGCATGAGGACCTATGCGCAGTCAGAGTTCGGCGTGAATGCGGACCGCTTCCTTGCCGCTTACAGCGCCAAAGATGACGCGGCTGCATTGCGCGCCATGGAAGATCTCTCCGGCGATCGTTTTATTGCCTTCTCGACGTGGAAGTGGATCGAGGCCCAGGTGATGACGGGCGGCAAGCCGGTCTATCGCTACCGCTTCGACCTCCCCTCGCCGGGAGACAAATTTCACAGCGCCGCCATGGGTGCATTCCACTCCGATGAGATCGAGTATGTCTTCGGCACACTCGATTCGCGGCAGCAGGCGGCGTGGCGCCCGGAGGATCGTGCGCTCTCCGGGCTAATCCAGCACTACTGGACTAACTTCGCGCGCTCGGGCGACCCGAACGGCCCGGGCCTGCCACAATGGCCGCAGTACAATGCAGCCGGGAACTGGCCGGTGATGCATTTGGACGCGAACTCCGCAGCACATCCCGATCAGCACCGCGACCGCTATCTCTTTCTCGACTTGGTGTGGGGCCAAAAAGAATAAGCTTGTGGTGACCGCTGGGCGCAAGAGCCGCGTCCTAGCCTATCCACGTCAGGAGTGCGCCATGCGCCTGGGCCTTATCTGCACATTGTTCGCCGTCACCACGACGGCCGCCGCGGCTTCCACTGCGAGCCCCGCCCCGCCACCGCCCGACCGCGCCGCCGACGCCTACGCGATTTACGCGGTGCTGCTGCCCGGCGACACCTTCGCGCACCTGCCGCCGGAGCAGACCCAGCACTGGGCCATCGCCGCGACCACCCTGAACGCGAACGACGTCAGCCCCCGCCTTGAGCCGCGCGCCGCGCTTAAGGCTCCGCCCTCGAACGCAGCGGCTTTTAACCAGGCAGTTGCGGATTACCAGCTTCACCGCCTGGAGCGCTGGCAGCTTGAGCCCAGGTTTCCTGTGCAGCACTCCTACACGCTGATGGATGCAAACCAAGTGGCAGCTTTTAAGCAGGCACGCAGCTCGCCCGTCGGCCCATCCGGGTTAACCCCGGCGTTTGCCGGCTACCCGGGCATCAACTTCTTCAGCGCGGTCTACTTCAACGCCGAGCATACCGCTGCGCTCGTCTACGAGACGCAGTGGTGTGGCCATCTCTGTGCGGCAGGGGAGTGGGTTTACCTGGAGAAGCGTAGCGGAGCCTGGACGAAGCGTTCGGGAACGGCGGCAATCCGCCCAGGCGGTTAGGACTTAGTGCGAGGGCAGGGAAGCGAGGACTGGCGGCGCGCCTTGTTTCAGCGCGTCCGGCACCTGCACTTCCTTCTGTATGGGAACGAGCGATTTGGGCAGCACAATGATGTCCACGCGCCGGTTCTGTCCGCGGCCCTCATCGGTTGCGTTGCTGGCCACGGGGTGAAACTCTGCATAGCCGGAGGCCGAGAGCCGCGCCGGCTCAAAGGAGTGGCCTTCGATGAAGAGCTTCGTCAGCCGCGTGGCGCGTGCCGTGGAAAGCTCCCAGTTGGAATCGAACTGCGCTGTGTGAATGGGTACGTTGTCCGTGTGTCCCTCAATGCGGATCTCGTAAGGCGTGTCGAGCAGCGCCCCGGCAATCTGGTCCAGCGCCTGCATGGACTGCTTGTGCGGCACCGCGGAGCCGCTGTCATAAAAGCCCGCTTCGCGCAACGAGATCACCAGGCCGTCCACGCCGATGTGCAGCGCAACCGTGTGATTGGCAATCTGGTTTGAGAGGAGCTTTTCCAGGTGCTTCCTGATCCGCTCAAAGTCTTCGCGTGTCTCGGGCGAGGCCAGAAGCTGCTCTCCCATGACCACGTTCATCGGCATCGCCGCCGGTTCCGCGCTCTGCGCCGTCTTGGAAGAAGGTTCAACCCGGGCGTTGGATTGAAACAGCCCCAGCGCCTTGAATGCGGAGTTGATGGCCTGTGAGACCTGCTGCTGCTTCTTCTGATCGGCCTTTGCCGTCGAGTAGAGCACGACAAAAAAGGCAAACAGCAGCGTGATGAAGTCTGCGTAAGAGACCAGCCAGCGCTCGTGGCTGGCATGAGACGCGTGCCTGCGCCGCCTCATGCGCGCACCGCCTCCGGCTCACCCTTCTTGCCGCTGTGCGCACTGGCCAGAAAACTCTGCAGCTTAATCTCGATGATGCGCGGATTCATGCCCTCCAGGATCGAGACCACCCCTTCGAGCGTCATCTCCTTTAGCAGGTGCTCCTCGCGCATGCGGATGCGCAGCTTGCCCGCCGAGGGCAGGAAAAGCAGGTTTGCCGCCGCCACGCCGTAGATCGTCGCCACAAAGGCCACGGCAATCCCACGGCCCACCTCTTCGATGTGGTCCAGGTGCTGCATCACCTGGATCAGCCCGAGCACGGCGCCGATGATGCCGATCGTCGGTGAAAACCCGCCAGCGGATTCAAAGACGGCCGGAATCTTCTCGTCCACCTCGGTCATGTTGTCCAGGTGCAGCTCCATGATCTTGCGCAGCTCCGCCGGTTCGGTGCCGTCCACCGCCAGCGTGAGCGCCTGGCGCAGGAATTGGTCCTGTATGCTTGGCAGGTCCTGGTCGAGCGAGACGATGCCGTTGCGGCGCGCCTTATCCGCAAAGACGAGGATCTGCTTCAGCGCCATCTCGTCCTGCCCGCGCCTGCTGAAGAAGACGCGCGCCAGCCGCTTGATCGCACGCAGCACCGTGCCCAGCGGAAACTGCAGCATCACCGCGCCCAGCGTGCCCCCCAGCACAATCAGCGCTGCCGTGGGCTGCAGAATCTGGCCTACATGGCCGCCCTCAATCAGCAGCCCCGCCAATATGCCGGCCAGCGCAAGAACTACTCCGCCAAAACTGCTCTTATCCATCGCCCTTCACCTTCGCCCAGGTTGATTGAC
>CAYQYM010000048.1:0-10831 GCA_964421715.1 uncultured Acidipila sp. | reverse complement strand
TGCTGAACCAGTTCTTGGAAAGCGCGGGAGTCTCCTTTACCGTCAATCACACCTACTGGCAAGATGACGCGCTGTTGTGGGACTCCGTGGTATCAAAGGTCCCGGGGGTGCCTAATATTGTGGGGGAGACCGGATACCAGCCCGTATGGGACCCGAACGGCGTCTGGCGTTACGACGAACTCACGGGTGCTCCGCTGCTGGAAAGGAAGTGGGCGCTTGGTTTCGCCGCCGGAACCAGCGGAGTACTGCAATGGGACTGGGCGCGCGAGCCCGATTTCGGCATGGAACGAAGTGACGGTTCGGCCAAGATATGGGAATCGATGATGCAGAAGCTGGGCGAGTTCGTTCAAAGAGCAGAGCCGTGGGCAACAGGACTGACAAGGCCGCAGATCGCTCTAATTCTTCCCCAGTCGCTGCAGCTTTCGGTATGGAACCCGGTTGCGCTGCAGGCGCAGCAGAATGCGGTTCGAGCACTGTATCAATACGCTCGCGCAGAAGCATATCCGGTTGGGGAATACCAGATCGACAAGCTGGGTTCGCCAAGGCTGATTATTCTTCCTTCGTCTTTTACCCTAACATCCGCGGCATGGAATGCAATCCTTGGCAGAGTCCGAGAAGGATCGGCTCTGCTGATCTCTGGACCGTTCGACAAGGATGCGCATTTCCATCCGACTGGACGCCAGGATGGGGTCGGCATCTATTACAGAGATGTTCCGCTGACCATTCGGAACCAGGCTATGCAGTGGCCTGGCGGTACTTTGAATCTGACGTATGGAGGGGATAAGACGACTATGCTGGATCGCGCATCCATGCCCGGCGGTAAGCTGTGGAGTGAGACCGCCTACGGCAAGGGCAAAATTCTTTTCTCCGCATTTCCGCTGGAACTGAACGATAGTCTTGAAGCTGTGGGCGCTGTCTATCGTTATGCGCTGACGCAGGCGCATATCACTCCGGTGTACGCTACCTCCATCGACGATCCCGGCGTCCTGATCTGTCCAAGTCAGTTCCCGCACGCAACCCTCTATGTTGTGACCTCCGAGTCGGCCCTGCGAGAGATTACATTTAGCGATAAACGAAGCGGGAAAGATTTTTCCGGCCACCTTGCGCCTGGGCATGCGGCGCTCCTGCTGATTGAAGATACAGGGAAAGTGCTGGCCACATTCAACTGGACGGCCCAGTGAGTAGCAGGCATTCCCAATACATTCAATGCAGGTGAGAATTGTTACAAAGGATTGTAAATCGACTTCCCGGGCCCGAAAGGGGTGGGAACAAAGATGAAACCAAAAACGCTGCCGCCTGGTTCTCGATCTTATCTGGTTTGGTTCGGTCAGTTGCGGCTCCATAGAACGCTCGCGTACCAGGCGCTTGCGCCTCTTCCGCTGCGCCATCAGGCGTTCTTCTACGTAGAGCCGGTACACGCGCTTCACGTTCACCTTATTGCCTTGTCTCACAGCAGCGCATGCAGCCGCCGGTAGTAGCCAGGCTTCTGCCGCGCCAGAGCGCCAGATTCACCGGATCATTCCGCAACTCCGTGCTGCGGTCATGCCGCGGCTCATACCGATGCCTTGTCCGCTCCACGCCCAGCAGCTTGCAGGCCGTACGTTCGCTCAGACGGAACTGCTCGGAGACGAACGCCACTTCTCCTCCTGGTAGCCTGCTCAAATACTCCTTCTTCCTTGAAGCCTTCCACAGGGACAGATCGTCTTTTGGGGATGCGTGGAGACGAGCGTCAGCAGGCGTAAGGCGTAAACGCCAACCAGGTGTTTTTGTGGCGGCGAGCCTATCGGAAGAGCAGAGCGGCGACGCTGAACCTGGTGAGCGGAGACTTTACGGAATGACGCCGGCCGTCGTCCAGGAGCCGTTGCCGTAGTAGTGCAGCGTCGAGCGTTGTTCGAGGAAGGAGCTTCGAATGGCGTCATGGTCGTACCTTGCATCACCGGGAATCTGCGCGGCCCGAACGGTGTCGATCGCCCAGGCAAAGCCCAGGGCGCGCTCGCCGTTCGTCGCAATCCAGTCCGAGTCGGGGCGGCGTTCGATCGCTGCCGGTTTTGCCAGATCACTGCCGAAGAAGACCAGCAGCGTCGTGGTCTGGTTGGGCGTGCAGAGCACGGCCCAGTCGCTTGCGCCGGCGCGCTCAAACGCTCCGTGAATGACGTTCTCCGGCTGGTGCGCTTCATAGCTCTGCGGCACCAGGCAGGCGCGGCTGCGCAGCTGTTCACGCACGGCGGCCGGCAGATCGGGAAACGAGGCGGCCGGCAGCAGGCGAATGCGGTAGAGCAGGCTGCCGCTGCCCGGCTGCGGCAATCGGCCCGTCTCCACCTGCTCGCCGGACTGCGCGAGCGCGGAGCAGAACAGCAGCAGGAGGAGAAGCGGCAATGCGGCCGGGCGGCGGATTCGGCGACGAGGGCTCATCCCGGAGTCTCAGCCCAGCAGCGTGGGCAGCGAGTTCGCCTCGAGCCACCGCGCTGCCTCTGCCAGTTGCGCCCGCAGCGGCTCCATGCCGCCACCGGGCCTGGTCTCTTCCCCGCAAAGGCTGAGCACCACACCTTCGCGGAACCGGTGCAGGATCTCAAGCTGTCGCTGGTCCATGCGCCGGCTTGCCGGGGAGAAGCCAGCGATGCGCGCGCAGGCTTCGAAGAACTCTAGCGCCGAGTGCAGTTCTTCCACGTCCACCAGCACCGCGTCCTGGTTCGCTGGGCCGAATCGCAGCTCCAGGCCCTTGGCGAAGATCAGCTCGCGTTCATCGTCGGATGGCTCAGCCTCGGCCATCCCCTCCGGGTGAGAGACGTCGGCCACCATCATTGCCGTGATGCGGACCACGGCCGCCTTGGAAGCCGGTTCTGGCAGCTCGGCGTCGTTCCAGCAGGGGTGACTGCGGAGCAGAATCGTCACGTTTGGCTTTTGAAGCAGCGCGCGCAGCCGCGTGGCGGGCGCTGTTTCGCTAGCCCGATCCCTTCTTATCTCAAGCTGAGCCATTCTCAATACTCCGATGCAGGCTGCCATTGTCGCACCTGGCCCGCGTCTGGAGAAGGTCCTGTTCCGCTCCGGGCGAAGACACGCGCGAGCAGTTGCATGTGAGTAGCCAGGCGTGCAGCAAAGGATTGACACGCCGCCAGAGTCCGGCTAGCGTCATCATTGTTCCACAAAGAGGCTCAATCGTGAGGACTTCCAACCTGCTCTGCGCGGCGGCGCTGTTCTGCTGCTCCGCCCTCCAGCTGTTCTCGCAGGACCTGGCCAGCTTTGAAAAGCACACAGCGGTAAAGGTGTTGCCGAACGGCCTCACCGTCATCGTGTGCGAGCGGCCAGAGGCGCCTGTCTTCTCCTACTACACGCTGGTGGACGCGGGCGACGCGAACGATCCAGGCGGCGAATCCGGTCTCGCGCACATGTTCGAGCACCTGGCTTTCAAGGGCACCAAGAGCATCGGCACGACGAACTACGAAGCGGAAAAGGCATCGCTGGCCAAGGTGGAGGATGCTTACGCCGCCTACGATCGCGAGTACCGCAAGCGCGTGGGCCAGGACCCTGCCCGGCTCAAGCAGTTGCACGACGCCTTTGACCAGGCCGCGGCCGAGGCGCAGAAGTACGTCATCCCGAACGAGTTCACGCAGATTGCAGAGGCCAACGGCGCCACGGGCCTGAACGCCTCCACCAGCCTAGATCAGACGGACTACTTCTGGTCCATGCCCTAAAATCGCTTCGAGCTGTGGGCCTACATGGAGAGCGACCGCATCGCCAACCCCGTTCCGCGCGAGTTCTATAAAGAGCGCGACGTGGTGATGGAGGAGCGGCGGATGCGCGTCGATTCAAGCCCCATCGGCAGAATGGTGGAGCAGTTTCTCGCCGCTGCCTATGTGGCACATCCCTACCAGCGCCCCGGCGTGGGCTGGATGAGCGAGCTCAGCCAGATTACGGCGACCGAGGCAGATGCCTTCCACCGCAGGTATTACACGCCCTCGAACATGGTGATCGCCGTGGCCGGGGATGTGAAGGCGGCCGAGATCATGCCAGTTCTCGAGAAGTACTTCGGCCGTATTCCTGCCGGTCCAAAGCCTGAGGCCATGACGACCGTGGAGCCGCCACAGACGGCCGAGAAGTCCGTAATCATCAAGGACCCGACGCAGCCGCTTTACATCGAGGGCTACCACCGGCCTGACTACCGCGACCCGGACGACGCAGTTTACGCGGCCATCCAGGACATCTTTTCAAACGGCCGCACCTCGCGGCTCTATCGCTCGCTCGTGCGCGATCAGCAGATCGCCGTGGCCGCCGAGGGCTTCTCCGGTTTTCCCGGCGAGAAGTATCCGGGGCTGTTCGCCTTCTTCGCAGTACCCGGCCGCGGCCACACGCCGGACGAGATGCGCGAGGCGATTCACAAGGAGATCGACAAGCTCAAGGCGGCGGATGTGACCGACGAGGAGCTTGCTATGTTCAAGACGCGTGCGCGCGCCGACCTGCTGCGCGGACTGGGAGACAACCAGGGACTGGCCGAGCAATTGGCCACCTACCAGCTCCGCTACGGCGACTGGCGCGAACTCTTCAACCAGCTTCAACGGATCGATAAAGTGACCAAAGCCGACATTCGACGCGTGGCGCAGAAGACCTTCCTCGCCAGCAACCGCACCTGGACCTCGGTCGAGTTCCAGGCTCCGCAGCCGCAGGCCGCACAGCAGAAGGCAGGTGGACAGTGAGCCCGCGCCGCCTGGCCGCTGCATCGCTCGTCCTTGCCGCGGGCCTGCCCGTCTTCGCGCAGTCCTCAAAACCGGTGGTGCCGGCTGACGCCAAAAAGGGACCGGCCGAGCCATGGCAGCAGATCTCCATTCCGCCGCTGCACGCCTTTCATCCTGATCGGCCCAAGCGCATCGAGCTGAAGAACGGCCTCGTGCTCCTGCTAGAAGAGGACCACGAGCTGCCCTTCATCAACGGCTCCATCGAGATGCGGGGCGGGTCGCGCGATCTTCCCGCGGGCAAGGCCGGGCTTATCGATCTTTACAGCGAGACCTGGCGCACCAGTGGCACGGCGGCACATTCCGGCGACCAGCTCGACGACATGCTGGAGGCCAAGGCCGCCAAGGTGGAGACGAGTGGCGACGTGGACTCGACCTCGCTCTCGTGGTCGTGCCTGAAGCAGGACGAGCCCATGGTGTTCTCGATCGCGCTCGACCTGCTGCTGAACCCCGCCTTCAACGAGCAGAAGCTCATGCTGGCCAAGCAGCAGGCGGCGGCCGGCATTGTGCGCCGCAATGACTCGGCGGCCGGCATTGCCGCTCGCGAGGCGGAGAAGCTGGCCTACGGCGCGGATAACCCCTACACCCGCCAGCCCGAGATTGCCACGGTGATGAGCGTCACCACGGACGACCTGAAGCAGTGGCACGGCCGCACCATCACGCCGAACAACATGATCATCGGCGTGGTGGGCGACTTCGATTCGGCAGAGATGGAAAAGACCCTGCGCGCCGCCTTTGAGGGACTGCCGCGCGGCGCCGCGTGGCCCAAACCTGATGTGAAGTTCAGCGGGCCCACCCCGGGCGTATACGTCGTTAACAAGACGGACGTGAACCAGAGCAACATCTGGATCGTGGGGCTTGGAACGGAGCGCAGCAACCCGGATTACTATGCGCTCTCCGTAATGAACGAGATCTTTTCCGGAGGCTTTGGCTCTCGGCTCTTCCAGGACGTCCGCACGCGGCTCGGCCTGGCCTATTCGGTTGGCGGCTCCTACGGCGCCTCCTATGATCACCCGGGTATCTTCCGCACCGTGGCCTCCACCAAGAGCCAGAGCACCGTGCAGGCCACGGCTGAGATGTTAAAGCAGATTGCGGCGCTCAGGACGCAGCCCTTTACCGAGGACGAGCTCAAGATGGCCAAGGACCAGTTGCTGAACTCCTTCATCTTTAACTACGACTCGAAGGACAAGGTGCTGAACGCGGCCACCCGGCTCGAGTTCTATGGCTATCCGCCGGATTTCCTCGAAAAATACCGCGATGCAGTCGAGAAGGTGACCGTCGCCGATGTGGATCGCGTCGCGAAAAAGTACGTGGATCCATCGAAGCTGGCGGTGCTGGTCGTCGGCAACCAGGATGAGTTTGGCAGCGCGCTGACGGCGCTCGAACTCGGCCAGCCGCACCCGGTGGACATCACCATCCCGATGCCGCAGGGCAAGTAGTGACGCACAGCTCAGCGTGCTGGTGTACGGCTCGAGGCAGCCGGGCGCGTCCCTGGCGGCAGCTGTCTTACGGACCGGCTTTGCAGCCGCATCTGCCGCTCTGCTGTTCCCCTACACGCAGCGGTCAGGTTTTTCATTCGCTCCATTGCGTTGCATCCAACTCTGCCGAGAGTTCTTGACAGGGGCACCGTGTTGACATACAACCACCTCATCTACAGCGGAAGGTATGCCCGCATCGTTATGCGCCCTGCTTCGTTGCGTCTCCCCACTTTCGCAGATGAACCGGCATAGCAGTAACCACCCTACACTTCAGGACGGCCATGTTCTTTAGAAAGCTCTCTCTCAGTATCCTTACAGCAGCAGTGGCCCTGGCCGTGGCGCAGTCGCCGGCACTTTACGGCCAGGGCGAGCAGCCGCTGGTTGCCGGGCAGCGATCCTATGCGGCCACCCGCATCACCGCACCCGTGAACGATGACCACCTGGCGACCCTTCGAGGCAACGTTCATCCGCTGGCCCAGGCGCAGTATGACCGTGGTGCCGCGCCGGCATCCATGCAAACCGGCCGCATTGTCCTCCTGCTCAAGGGAAGCCAGCAGCAGCAGGATGCGCTTCGGCAGTACCTGGGCGAGCTGCAGAACCCGGCATCCCCCAACTATCGCCACTGGCTCACTCCGGAGCAGTTCGGCCGACTCTATGGCGCCACGGACCAGGACATCGCCACCGTAACAAGCTGGCTTGAGGGCAAGGGCTTCCAGGTGGCCAAGGTGGCCAAGGCGCGCAACGCCATCCAGTTCAGCGGCAACGCGGCGCAGATCAAGGCGGCCTTCCATACCGAGATCCATCGCTACCAGGTGAACGGCGAGATGCACTTGGCCAATGCCAGCGATCCGCAGATTCCAGCGGCGCTCGCGCCCGTAGTTGCCGGTGTGGCGCAGCTCAACGACTTTTACCCGCACTCCTACGCTAAGCGCGCCGTCAGCGGACACTACGACCCAGAGAGCCACAGCTTCAGGTCCGACCTGACCTACACCACGAAGGGTGGACAAAACATCCTCTTCGTCACTCCGGCAGACGCGGCCACGATTTACGACGCGCCGAACAGTGCTCTGAACAGCGCATACAGCGGTCCGACCTATGACGGCACGGGTGTCACGATCGGCATTGCCGGCGACTCGAACATTACGGCGACGGACGTGGCGAATTACCGGAGGCTTTTTCTAGGCAGCAGCGCCAACCAGCCCAATATCATCGTAGACGGCAACGACCCTGGCGTGAATGGCGATGCGGTCGAGGCACTACTCGACCTCGAAGTCTCGGGAGGACTTGCACCCGGCGCAAAGGTCAACTTTTACGTCTCCGAAAATACGGACCTTCAGGCAGGTCTCTTCCTGGCCATCTATCGCGCGCTGGACGATAACCAGGTCAGCATTCTCAACGTGAGCTTTGGTCTGTGCGAGGCCTTCCAGTCCACGGACGGCAATGCAGCCATCAACTCCGCATGGCAGCAGGCAGCTGCACAGGGCATCTCGGTCACCGTCTCTTCGGGAGATGCCGGCTCGGCCGGTTGCGACGACCAGAACACCGTAACCGTTGCCCAGGATGGTCTCGCGGTAAACGGTCTTGCCTCGACGCCCTACAACATCGCGGTGGGCGGCACGGACTACACCGTTCTGGCTACCAACTTCACGCAATACGCAAACACGGCCAACGGTACACTTTATGGCAGTGCGAAGGGGTACATTCCTGAGACGCCGTGGAACAACTCCGTCGCACAGCCCGCCTTCCTGGCCCAGGCCACGGCCTACAAAGACAGCCAGGGCAAGACCAACATCGTTGGGGCTGGCGGTGGTATCAGCACCTGCATCAACCCCACCACTTCCGGCAGCAGTGTCACCTGCGTGAACGCCTCGGGCTACGCTCAGCCCAGTTTCCAGTCGGGTGTAGTGGCCTCGACGTATAACAGCCAGGCAGTCAGTGCGCGGCGAACGCTGCCCGATGTTTCGCTGCTGGCCAGCGATGGCAGCTACGGGGCTACCTGGCTCGTCTGCCTGGACGCCCAGGTTACCGGCCAGAGCTCGGATGACTGCACCGGCAGCCAATTCAGCATTAACGGCGTGGGTGGCACCTCGGCGGCGGCACCTGCCTTTGCCGGCATGCTCGCCGTCATCTCCCAGGCGCAGAGCGGCGTCCGCCTCGGCCAGGCAGACACGGTGCTCTATAGCCTCTACAAGCAGGACCCGACCCTCTTCCATGACGTAACCCAGGGCACCATCTCGGTTACCTGCAAGCCGGGCTCGCTCGATTGCGGCTCGAACAGCTTCTTAAAAGGTTTTGATGCGGGAGCGGGCTATGACCTGGCTACAGGGCTCGGCAGCCCTGACCTGGCCAGGATTGCAAAAGCCTGGGGCAACGTACGCTTCGTTGCCTCCACGACGACGCTCACCATTAACGGCTCGCCGGCCGCATACGCCGGCGTACATGGAGCGAACCTGAGCCTAGCCGCGACCGTGATGCCCACTACGGCTTCCGGCGCAGTTGTGCTTCAGACCGGCGGCTCCGGTCCCATTGACAACAGCAAGGCTGCGCTTGTTCTCCAGAACGGCGCGGCCGCTGGCACCTACAACGGCTTGCCGGGCGGCACCTACAACCTCACCGGCTACTACGCAGGCGATGCTGTAAACGGCCCCAGCACCAGCAACGCCATCGCGGTCAGCATCAGCCCAGAGCCCAGCATCACGGCGCTGAGCGTTGCGGTCTACGACCCCAGCACCGGCCAGCCGATCTCCGGCGGGTCCGTGCCCTACGGCTTTTTCGTAACGGCTACGGCGCAGCCGTATGGCAAAGCCTCTGCGGTCTCAAGCGGCGGTGCGATCACGCCGGACGGCATTCCCACCGGCACCGTCGTCTTCTCTGACAATGGAGCGCAAATCCCGCCAAGCCCGGTCGCCGTCGCCAGCAACGGCGCGGCGTTCTATAGCAATCCCGGCCTGGCGCTCGGCGGCCACCAAATCTCCGCAACCTACTCCGGCGACCCGAGCTTTGGCAGCAGCACCGCTGCCGCGAGCAGCGCCACCAGCTTCACCATCGTCCAGGCAACCACGACGACCACGGTGACGCCAAGCGCGACCTCGATAGCCTCCACCGGTCAGGTCACACTCACCGCGACCGTGGGTACCGACAGCGTAGGCCTCTTTCCCACCGGCACCATCACCTTCTTCTCCAACGGAAAGGCGCTGGGGACGGCGGTCCCGGTGAAGGGTGGCGCTGACCCGAAGACAGGTCTTGCCAACGCAACGGCTACGCTCGTGGTGACCGGCAACCAGCTCACAAGCGCAGCCCGGCTTGCCGGGAACCAACCCGGTTTGCTGCCCTGGAAGCTGGCCGGCGGCTCCGCAGTACTGGCCTTCGCGCTGTTCTTCACTGTCCCGGCGCGCCGCCGCAGCTGGCAAAGCCTGCTGGGGCTGGTACTCTTTGCCATCAGTGTGTCGGTCGGCATCGGCTGCGGCAGCTCCGCAAACAGCAACACCGGCGGCGGCTCGGGCGGTTCGGGCGGCATCACCGCGCAGTACAGCGGCGATACCAACTACAGCACCTCCACCTCCACTTCGGTCGCCGTCACGGTGAAGTAGGACGCAAGGCCGGCCAAAACACCAGCAGGGCCCGAAGGCTGCAGGAAGCACTCTCAAGCCTGCAAACTTCGGGCCTTTCTGTATCGTAGGCGTAGACAATTGGTTCCTGCTTCTGGCTGCACCTGCTGCAATCGCGTGCTTGCGTCTTCGCGTGGAACTTTCCGGTTAAGCTTTTAGCGGGGTAGTTTTTTGCGGCCCACGCACTGGGGGAGAGTCAGTAACGATGCGCTTCGGAATTGTCATCATGGCTGCCGGCAAAGGCACGCGGCTCAAGTCCAGGCGGCCCAAGGTATTGCATGAGATTGGCGGCAAATCGCTGCTAAGCCACGTTATCGCTGCTGCCGCGCAAATCGTGCCCGCAGAGGACATCCTCGTCATCGTGGGCCACCAGGCAGACAAGGTGGAGGCTGCGGTTCGCGCCAGCGGCGTTCGCTTTGTGCTGCAGCAGGAACAGCGCGGCACCGGCCACGCCGTCCAGTGCGCGCAGGACGCAGTCACCGGCTATGATCACATCCTCGTGCTCTCCGGCGACGTACCGCTGCTGCGGCCGGAGACAATCCGGCAGGTGCGCGACTTCCACCTGGATCAGCAGGCCGCCATGACGATTCTGACCGCCGTGCCGGCAGACCCCACCGGCTACGGCCGCGTCGTGCGCCGCGCGCCCGGCTCACCCGAGGTGGCCGTCATCGTGGAGCAGAAGGCGCTTACCCCAGAGCAGCAGACTACGCCTGAGATCAACTCGGGCATCTATGCGTTCCGCACGCAGCCGCTCTTTCGCCATATCTGCGAACTGAGCACGAACAATGCGCACGGCGAGTACTACCTGACGGACATGGCCGCGCTGCTGAGCCGCAGCGGCGAGCGGGTGTTGGCCACGCAGGCCCCGGAGGTCATCGAGGTGCTGGGTGCCAACACTATCACGGAGATGATGGAATTGGATGCGGCGCTGCGCCTCAGGACAGCGCGCTCTCTGCTGGAGCAGGGCGTCACCATCTTCCGCCCTGAGACGACCGTCATCGACGCCGATGTGCAGGTC
>CAYQYM010000047.1:0-10993 GCA_964421715.1 uncultured Acidipila sp. | reverse complement strand
GCTCTCGACGCCGGAAATCTTTACCGCCCCGTTCAGTTGCTACCGCCTGCGGAAGAGCCGATACACCACCGCCGAGCTTAAGCGCCTCACATCGCAGATGCTGGAGCGTGCCCGCACCGGGGAGGTCTTTGCCTATTTCAAGCACGAAGAGAAGCCCACGGGAGCCCTGCGCGCCGTGGCGCTGCGGGAGGCGTTTGCCGGGTGAGCGTTGGCCACACGTTTACGCCGCGCCGCCTGTTGCGCAACGGCCATCTGCAGACCATCGCTGGGAACTTTCTGCCGCGCCGCGCCAGCCTTCCTCCCCCAGAGGAGCTCTTTGTCGAGGTGGAAGGGCCGGTTGCAGGCTACGGGCCCACGGTGCTCCGCTGCGACTGCCACTGGCAGCCGCAGCCAGTGCGAGCAGGCCGCCTCACCGTCGTGCTGGTGCATGGGCTGGAGGGGTCGTCGAACTCGCAATATATCCTCGGCAACAGCGCCCGCGCCTGGGCTGCCGGGTGGAACGTGGTCCGCATGAATATGCGGAGCTGCGGCGGCACGGATGCCCTCTCGCCCACCATCTATCACTCGGGCCGCTCGGCAGATGTTGGCGTTGTGGTTGAGGAGATCACGCGGCGGTATCGGCTGGAGCGTATCGCACTCGCCGGCTACTCGATGGGCGGCAACCTGGTGCTCAAGTATGCCGGGGAGCTCGCCGCGCAGATGCCCCCTGCGGTTGTCGCGGTTGCAGGCGTCTCCCCGCTTATGGATCTTGCGCCCTCCTCGGCCGCGCTGCACGAGTGGCAAAACCGCATCTACGAGCGGCGGTTTTTGCGCCGCATGATGCGGAGGTTCCGGCTGAAGGCTGAGCTGTTTCCCTGCATCTACTCCACGGAGATGCTTCCGCGCCTTGGCAGCCTGCGCGACTTTGACGAGCACATCGTGGCGCGCTACGGCGGGTTTTCCGGCGCAGACGACTACTATCAGCGCGTGGCCAGCGCCAACACAGCCGCTTCGCTTTCCGTGCCGGTGCTCATTCTTCACTCGACCGACGACCCGTTCATCCGCATGCTTCCAGCCACGCGCAGGCGCCTGGTGGAAAACCCGCATGTGACCTACATCGAGACCCGGCACGGCGGCCATTGCGCCTTCCTGGCAAAGCCTGACGGCTACGACGGCTACTGGGCGGAAAAGGTGCTCTTCGAGTTCCTGAGCAAGGCACGTTGAATGGTGGCTGACTGGAGCGTAGAGATCGGCCCGCAGCAGCCGACCATCGTCGTTCCATGGGAGCAGTTCGTGGATTTGCGAACGAGGCCGTGGGATATTGCCCTGCTGCCCGAGGCCGCCGGAAGGCCCGCCCTTATCGCGGCCCTGGCCGGGTGGAATGGGCGCGGCTCACCGCTGCTGACCAGCAAGTGCGACGTGTGGACGCTGGATGCGGCAGGGATTGACGCGGACGAGTTTGACGCGCAGCCGACAGACGAACCTGGTTGCAATGCGTGCGCGCACGGGGTGGCGTGCTACGTCGATCTGGTCGCCAACGGGCCGGCTCAGTTCACCTCGCTGGCGGAGACGGAGGCCTGGGCGCGCCGCGCTGTCCTGCTGCTGCGAAGGCTCTCCTGCCCAGGTCACGTGGAGCTGGTGCTGCGCGAGGCTCGTCTCTTCGGAGCCGAGGGCTTCGGTGTGACCCTCTACACGGCAGCGGCTGGCGCAAGCCCCGCAGCCGCAGAGCGGGCGTGGACCCGTGTGCTTGAAGCCGCCGTTGAAGCTACAATGAGCCAGGCACCTCTGGCACAATCTCCTTTCGCGGACCGGGCTTAGCCGATCCTGGTCCCGATCCTGGTCCCGTGTGAAGACTGCTGCAGGGGAGGGCTCAAAGTTAACAAGGGGGCGAGTAGCTCAATCGGATAGAGCACCGGCCTTCTAAGCCGGGGGTTGCAGGTTCGATCCCTGCCTCGCCTACCACTTCGCTCCCTATGAACGAGATACGCGCTACTCCGAATCAACTCACCTTCCTGCGGCTCTGCATCATTCCTTTTCTCGTGCTCACTATCCTGGACGGCCACTACCGGACCGCCTTTGCGCTGTTCCTCATCGCAGGCGTCACGGACGCGCTCGATGGCCTGTTGGCGCGCTGGCTGCAGCAGCGCACGGTGCTCGGCCAGTATCTCGACCCGGTTGCGGACAAGCTGCTGCTGAGCACGCTCTTCTTGGTGCTGCACCACGCCGGGTTCATCTCGCGCAGGGTCACCGTGTTCGTCTTTGCGCGCGACCTCGGCATCCTGATCGTTGGCGCGATTCTCTATGTGAGCATCGGCATGCGCGACTTTCGCCCGAGCTGGTTCGGCAAGGCGAACACGCTTGCGCAGATTCTCGCCGTCACGGCCGTACTGCTGAGCTGCTTTTACAGGCCGCTGGCGGTGCTGTTCCTCCGCCACTGGGCCCTGAACGCGACCATACTCTTCACCGTGCTCTCCGGCTTCCACTATGCCTGGCGCGTAGGCCGCCGCATGAGCAGTCCAGCCCCCGTGTCCAGCCTTTAGACGAACCTTGACCTTCCGAGTCCCAAAGACGAGCAGGTTGTCAAACTAGGTCATATTCACGCCTGGTGACGACCTCAACGTCGACCGCTATCTTTGCCGAGCAGGAAACCCCTGCGGATTACGCGGCCACATCACACCAAACGGAAACGGTACGCCAGGACCCGTTGCGCAAACCTATGCGGGCGATGAAGCTTGAGTATCCTGCATGATGGACGACGTATTCGACCAGTGCTGTGGCCTCGTCGTTCCGTCAAGCTAAGTAAGTTATAGACCTCATCACGTCCAGAAGCTGGGCGTGTCCATACCACGCCCAACCCTAAATCGGCCGTCCTCAGGCCTTGTAAAGGACATCTGCTGCGTTCACTGCAGCAGCGTGCCGTTCTCTACCTCCGCCTTGGCCTCTTCGGGCGGAATCACCACGGCCGCGGCCACCTTGTCCTCTTCTTTCAGGTTCAGCAGCTTCACGCCTTGCGTGGAGCGGCCCGCAGCGCGCACGGTCTTTGTGTCGATGCGGATGATCTTGCCGTACTGGCTGATGACCATCAGCTCCGAGGTGTCGTCCACCAGTTGAATGGAGGTCACCTTGCCGTTGCGCGTGGTGGTCTTCAGGTTGATGACGCCCTTGCCGCCGCGCGTCTGGAGCCGGTACTCGTCTACGTCCGTGCGCTTGCCAAAGCCCTGCGACGTAACCGAGAGGATGAGGCAGGCGCACTTCCCGCCGTCTCCGTCCATGGTTCGATTCTTGGGAGTGATGGCCAGGCCAACCACGTAATCGTTTTTGCCGAGGTCGATGCCACGCACGCCGTAGGCCGGCCGGCCCATCGATCGGACATCATTTTCGTCGAAGCGAATTGCCATGCCATCGTGGGTTGCGAGGAAGACGATCTGGCTGCCGTCCGTGATGCGAGCGCCCACCAGCTCGTCGTCTTCATCGATACCGATGGCGATGATGCCGCGCGCCATCACGTTGGAAAAGTCCTTGAGAGGAGTTTTCTTAACCGTGCCTTTGCGTGTGGCAAAGAAGATAAACTTTCCCTCTTCCTCAAGGTTGCGCACCGGCAGAATGGCCTTTACATGCTCACCCGGCTGCAGGTTCAGCAGGCTCGCTATCGACTTGCCCTTGCCCGCTGCGCCCACGTCGGGAATCTCGTAGATCTTGAGCCAGTAGACGCGGCCGGAGTTGGTAAAGCAGAGCAGGTAGGCGTGCGTCGAATCGACGATGAGCTGCTGCACGAAGTCTTCTTCGCGCGTCTTCATGCCCAGCCGTCCCGTACCGCCGCGCTTCTGCTGGCGATAGGTCGAGATCGGCGTGCGCTTCAGGTAGCCGGAGTGCGAGACCGTCACGGCGACCTGCTCATCGGCGATCAGGTCTTCAAGCTGCAACTCGGCCGTTTCATCGACAATCTGCGTGCGGCGCTCGTCGCCGAAATCCTTGCGGACCTGCTCGAGCTCCTTTACGATGACCTGCTTCAACTTCTTCTCTGAGCCGAGAATCGCCTCATACTCGGCAATGTTCTCGCGCACCGCCGCCAGCTCTTTCAGCAGCTCGTCGATCGAGAGCTGGGTGAGCCGGTAGAGCTGCAGCTCGAGGATGGCATCGATCTGGCGATAGCTCAGGGTCAGGGTGGCGGTAAGCAGCGTGGCCGCATTCACGGCGTAGCGCGCCGGGTCAAGGATGACGCCGGCCAGTGCCTGGTCGCGAACCGTAATCGTGCGGCCGGAGAAGAACTGGAAGAGGTTTTCGCGGGCATCCGCGCGGGAGGAGGACCCGCGGATGATCTTGATGACGCTGTCCAGGTGGTCGAGCGCAATCTGGTAGCCGAGCAGGATGTGCTCGCGCTCACGCGCCTTGCGCAGCAGGAAGGCCGTCCGCCGCCGCACCACGTCAATGCGGTGATCGAGGAAGTGCCGCAGCGCCTCATCGAGCGGCAGCTCGCGCGGCTGGCCGTTCACCACGGCCAGGAAGATCATCGAGAAGCTCTCCTGCATCTGCGTGTGCTTATAGAGCTGGTTCAACACGATCTGCGCCTCGGCGCCGCGCTTGAGCTCAATCACGATGCGCATGCCGTCGCGATCGCTCTCATCGCGCACGTCGCCGATGTCGTCGATCACCTTGTCATTCACCAGCTCGGCAATGCGCTTGATGAGGTTGTTCTTGTTTACCTGGTATGGAATCTCGTTGACGATGATCGCCGTGCGCCCCTGCGACAGGTTCTCCGTCGCGCACTTGGCGCGGATGAGGAAGCGCCCGCGGCCGGTCTTGTAGGCGTTCGCAATGCCGCCGCGGCCGTAAAGAAAGCCCCCCGTGGGGAAGTCCGGCCCCTGCACGTGCTTGAGCACCCCTGCCAGGCCGGCCTGCGGATCGTTCACCAGCTCGATGGCAGCGTTGATGACCTCCGTAAGGTTGTGCGGCGGAATGTTGGTCGCCATGCCCACGGCAATGCCATTTGAACCGTTGACGATCAGATTTGGAATGCGCGTCGGCAGCACCGCCGGCTCGTAGGTCGACTCGTCATAGTTTGGCGAGAAATCCACCGTCTCCATCTCTATGTCGGCCAGCATCTCGCCGGCAATCCGCTCCATGCGGCATTCGGTGTAGCGCATGGCCGCCGGCGGATCGCCGTCCACGGAGCCGAAGTTGCCCTGCCCGTCGACCAGCGGGTAGCGCATGCTGAAGGGCTGCGCCAGGCGCACCATCGTGTCGTAGATCGCAGAGTCGCCGTGCGGATGGTAGTTGCCCATCACGTGGCCCACCACCTTGGCGCACTTGGTGTACTTCTTGTTGTGTTGCAGGCCCATATCATGCATGCCGTAGAGAATGCGGCGATGCACGGGCTTAAACCCATCCCGCACGTCGGGCAGCGCACGCCCGATGATGACGGACATCGAGTAGTCGAGATACGACCGTCGCATCTCCTCTTCAATGTTGATGGGAATAAGGCTGGCTGCACCCGTGGGACCATCGCCCAGCGGTAGCTGTGAGTTCTGATCGTCTGCCATAATTTTCTTCTAAATACAGGATAAATCAAGACTTAGCCGCAGGCAACGCACTTCTCTCCTTTGCTATGAGGCACTTGCGGAGGGGTGGGCGGAGGCACAGAATTCCTGGTGAAGAAAGTGGTGCCTGCGGTGGCAAAACAAGCCACCTTTGAAAGCGGAAACAGCCGAATCGGGCCCGGATTTACTGCCGAAACTCTGACTTGTTCTGAGCCCATAGCAGGACTCGGGAGCTACGATCCGATACACAGACCGGCACCTAAGTTAAACAGGCACCCTGCCCCAAACTAACAAAGGACAGGGCGGTGGCACGCCTGCTTTGCTACCTTTCGCCGAGTCCGTCCGCCTTATGGTAGTTCGGGTAAGGCGGCACGGAGAACTGCTGTGGCGGATGCTTCCTGAGCTCCTCCATCACCACCTCGATTGCTCGCTCCAGTTGCGGATCGTGTCCCTCTGCCACAGCCTTCGGCGTATCCTCCACCGCGATGTCTGGTGGCACACCGATGTTCTCGATGTCGAACTTGCCGGTCAGCCCATAAAGTGCCGTGCGCGGGGCGGTGACGCTGCCGCCATCCAGCAACACCGGGTAGCCGCCAATGCCGACCAGTCCGCCCCAGGTGGTTGTGCCTACAAGTGGGCCAAGTTTCGCCTGGCGAAAGAGCCACGGCATTGCATCTCCACCAGAGCCGGCATTCTGGTTGATGAGCATCGCCTTCGGGCCGAAGATCGCACCGGTTGGCTCGGTCACCCTCCTGCCTTCGCGCGACTCGTAGTTGATCATGGGCGTGCGCTTCAGCACGTCGATCACGTAGTCGGCGATGTCTCCGCCCTGGTTGAACCGGTCATCCACCACCACTGCCTTCTTCTCCACCTGCGCGAAGAAGTAACGGTTAAAGCTGTTAAACCCGGCGCCAGCGGTGTTCGGCAGGTAGACGTAGGCGACCTGGTGGTTGGAGAGCTGATCCGCGCGCCGGATATTGCCCTCAATCCACTCCTGCATGCGTGCCTCGCGCTCGCTGTCCACCGGCACCACTGTCACGTCACGCGCGTTTGCGCCGTCTGCCGTGGACGCCAGGGTTACCTGCGTCTGCTTGCCGGCAAGGCCGTCGAAGGCTGCGAAGATGTTCTCCGCCGCCGTGAGCGGGTGCCCGTTGACCGCGAGCAGGTACTCGCCCGCGTGCGCGTTTACGCCCGGCTGTGTCAGCGGGGAGTAGAGCGTGGGATTCCAGTTACCGCCGGCAATGATGTGCCGGATGCGATAGCGCCCGCGGTCGATCTCGAAGTCCGCGCCCAGCAGTCCGGGCTTGGGGCCGTCTTCCGGCGTATGGGGGCCCTCCACAAACATGTGGCCCACCGTCATCTCACCCAGCATCTCCTGCTGCAGATAGGTCAGGTCGCTGCGCGCGCTCAGGCCCAGCTCATATGGCCGGTACTTTTCGGCGATGCGTGCCAGGTTCAGGCCGTGGTAGCCGGGGTCGTAGAAGAACTCGCGCTCGATGCGCCACGTCTCGTCGTAAATCTGCTTCCACTCGGCCCTGGGATCGATGTGCGCCACCATGCTGTCCGTGTGCAGCGGTTTGCCCGGCGTGCCGTCAGCCGCGCCCGGGTTCATCTCACCCAGCTCCGCCATAAACCAGCCGTCGCCCTTGCGATAGAGTGCCTTTTTGCCATCGAGGGTCACCTCGAATGAGCCGAGGCCGTTCAACACATCTATCGTTTTGCGCTCCTTCAGCGTGAATTTCCACACCGCGCGCAGGCTTTGGTCCTCCTCGGAGGAGGGATTCGGCGCCGGGCCAGCCTCGCTCAGCAGGATCTCACCCGGCCCTGCGGCCTGCACCTGCACATAGTTGCGCGGCGGCACAGGCAGGGGCAGGATGCGGCTCTGGATGCCATCGAGGTCAATCTTGGTCTCGGGGGCAGGTTCGGTTGCTTTCCCTTGGCTGGCAGCTTTGTCTTCCTTCCTGTCTTTCTGCTTGTCTGCCTGGCTGCTGTCGCTCTTCTTCTCGTCGTCTGACTTCGGCTTTGCCTCATCATCGCTCAGCGGCGGGATGGGCGAGATCTCGTCTTTCGAGAGCACGGCCACGTAGGCGTTGGCACTCGCGGTGCGATTCAGGCTGTTCAACCCGAAGCCGTCGCGCGCCGGGCCAGCGTCCGTGCTCGCGACAAAAAAGACATACTTGCCGGAGCGGTCAAAGACCGGGCTTTGTACATCGCTCATGCCATCGGTGATCTGCGTGCTCTTGCCTGCTGCAAGGGTGAAGAGGAATGCCGCATTCTCGAAGTTCGGCAGGTGGCGCGTGTAGAGGATCCATTTACTGTCCGGGGAGAAGCTTGCGCTGAAGTTCTGCGGTCCAAATCCCTCTACCAGGTTCGTTTCCACATGCACCGGCTTGCCCGCATCCACGTCCACGTACCAGAGGTTGAGCCGCTTATCGCTGAAGACGACCTTCTTTGAATCAGGCGACCACACCGGCGAGTAGTAGTAGGTGGGGCTGGCACTCAGCGCGATCACCTTCGGCGGCTTCACCCCATTCTGATCTTTGAGGTAGAGCTTGTATTCCCCGTCCGCGTCAGAGAAGTACGCGACCATCTTTCCGTCTGGTGACCATGCCGGTTCACGCTCCGCCGCGTTGGAGGAGTCGGTCAGGTTACGGGTGTCGCCGTGCTCGGCAGGGATAGTAAAGATGTCTCCATGCGCTTCAACCACAGCCCGCGCGCCGGTGGGCGAGGCATGCGCGTTTTGGATCTCGTGCGGGTTGAGCCTCTCGATGTGCGACGCCAATCGCGGCAGGTCCCCGTCGGCTGCGATCTCTACCTCGCGATCCC
The DNA here is from genome assembly GCA_964421715.1 of uncultured Acidipila sp. GTDB lineage: Bacteria > Acidobacteriota > Terriglobia > Terriglobales > Acidobacteriaceae > CAYQYM01. Next base: position 2,651 of record CAYQYM010000047.1, on the reverse strand, counting down.
GGCTGCCGGCCGCGTCCATTACGTGAATCGCCCCGAACTGCTCGTACACGAGCCTGTCGCCCCGGCCGCCCAGCGTCTTGAGGTCAAGCCCGTGGTTCTCTACCACTTGCTTCACCTCGCGCGTCTTCGTGTCGTAGCGGAAGAGCGTGACCGGTCCGTTGCGATCCGACAGGAAGTACACCGCGTCCCCCAGCCAGACCGGGTGTGTGTCGTTCGAGTTTTCGCGCGGCACCTTCACCAGGTCCAGCGTCTTGAGGTTCACGATCCAGACCGGCTGCGTCTGGCCTCCGCGGTAGCGCTTCCACGACACGGCCTGCCATTGCAGCCAGGGGTTGTAGGCGATCGAGCCGCCGTCCGGCGACATCGACCCATCGGCGGCCGAGGGCAGGGGCAGGCGATGGGGCAGGCCGCTGCCGTCCACCGGCATGGTGTAGATCTGGAAATAGGTGCGCACCGACTCCTGCATGCTGGTGTAAAGCACGCTCTTGCCGTCCGGCGTCCAGCCAATCACAAAATTACCGCCAGGGTGGAAGGTGATGCGCCTGGGCACGCCGCCGCTGGCGGGCACCACGTAAACATCCGTGGCGCCCTGCTTATGGGCGCTGTAGGCCACCATCGTGCCGTCCGGCGAGAAGAACGGTCCCTCTACCACATTGCCCGTGGAGGTCAGGCGGCGCGCTACGCCACCTTCGACCGGCACCGTCCAGACATCGTCGGCGTAGCGGAACGCGATGGAGCGATCAGACAGCGACGGGGAGCGATAAAGGCGGCGCGCAGCCTGTCCGTAGGAACGGAGAAGGCCGGCAGAAAGCAGAGCAAAAGAGACCACAAGAGTGGCAAAGCGGCTTGCACGCATAGATTTCCTGAGTTCCACTGGACTGGTTCATCCTAGCATCAGGGCGACGCTATGGATGATCAAGACTTAGCGGCAGGCAACGCACTTCTTTCCTCGCCTGAGGCACTCGCGAAGAGATGGGCGGAAGTCTCTACTGTACCTGCTCCCATGGGTATCTTAGTCGTCTGAGTTACAGCTTCTGGCTCCCGTTGAAGGGGCCAGGATGTTTCATGGGGCCGCGGGCAATCTGACTATGGCCATGAGGACGGACCCATCGTGACTGGTGAAGGCATTGCCCGGACTAAGCACGCCCGTGCTGGCATCGATATCGAAGTCTGCAATACCGTCGAACACGCTCGCATAAAGGTGTTCGCCTCTGGAATCGGCAACAATGGCGGTCGCACCCGATCGAAAAGGCGAGCCCGGAATTGGGGACAGTGCGCCGGTGTTCGCATCGATGGTGTAACCCGCTAACCCATTCGCCAACTCACTCGAGGTGTAAAGAAAACCTGCTGCCACCGCCATCGCACCAGGAGCCTTGAGCGAAGCAAACGGGGAGCCTGGCACTGGCGCCAACGCGCCGGTGCTGCTGATGACCGAGAACGCAGCGATCTGGTCGGCGCCGCTCAGGGCTATATATACGAAGCTGCCCGTATCGACCATCGCCGCTGGAAGGCTGGCCGACGTCGCCTGCCCGGGCATGGCGAAGGGCGAGCCCGTCAACGGCGTAAGCGCTCCATTGGGTGCTATGGAAAATCCTGCGACGGTCGCTGGAGAACTATTCAAGGATACGTAAAGATATCTTCCCGAGGGATCGACGGCAACGGCAGACGCTTGCTCACCCGTCGTAAACGGTGAACCTGGCACTGCGGCAGGCGCTCCTGTTGCAAGGTCTATCGCTAACCCGTCGATAAAGGCTCCGTCTGTGGCAAAGATCAGATTACTGTTGGGAACGGCAGCCAAGGCCAGTGAGAGGCACCCTTTCGCAGAGTAAAGGGTGAACCAGAGAGTGCGGTCAGTGAACCATCAGAGGCGTTGATGGACCAGCCGTATAGCCCCATTCCGGTCGATAGATACAGGTATTTGCCACCCACTACGACGATTCCGGTTGCGAAGGGAGTAGTCATGACCGAGGTGGAAGCGAAGCTTCCATTGGATGGATTTAGCTTGGCAGTAATAAAGGTATTCAGCAGTGAGCCCGCGGGCGCGGCGTAGAGCACCTCAGCAGCAGCGGAGGCTGGAGATGGAGTTGAAGAAGAATGCCCGCCGCAGCCGATGAAAGACAGAGTCAACCCGACTGCCAGCAGCCAACCTGCCCGCTTGAACACTTGGACAACCGCACATCTGCCCATCCACGCCATACAGTACCCCTCCCATTCGTCGGCACGTGAACGTCTTTGCCATCACACCACGCCAGGTCCAGCCGTACCGACTTACCAGACCGGATCTAAATTCAGACTGTGCTGCTATGGCGAGCAGGGTCCGCCTACCGCGTTCCAGGTCGTAGCCCTGCTGATATTGCCATTTACAATCTGAATCGCACTCACGCCAGATGCATAACCCCCCGTGAGCGGCTCTGAATAGACAGGTGAGTTAGCGGTCGGATCTGGATAGGGGTTGACATTGCCACTCCACTGAACGTAGTGGATTGTAGCTCCTGGCGCGGTCCCGCTAATTGTGATGACAAATATCTTTCTCAACTGAGTGCATGATGTTGTTACAGTAATGTTTGGGCCCAGAGGCGTCGGGCTACCCCATCCAGTGACCTGCCCCCATTTTCCCAGCCAGTCATAACTGGAGATTCTCTTTGGGGTTG
>CAYQYM010000046.1:0-11038 GCA_964421715.1 uncultured Acidipila sp. | reverse complement strand
GCGCTAGCCAGAGTGCCGTGGAACTGGAACGCGCTGCCGCCCGCCAGACCGCAAACCTCGAGCGCGTCTCTGAGCTGGAGTCCCGCACCGCTGCCTCTACGGCCGAACTGGAGCAGGCCAAGCAGCAGCTCACCGGCCTCACCGAGGAACGCGAGGCCCAACGCCACTTTCTCGAAACCGCCGCGGCCGAGGCCGCCGGCTTCCGCCAGCAGGCGCAGCTCCGCCAACAGCAGGCCCGCGAAGCCGTCTCCTCGGTCGCTGCCGCCGAACAGCGCGCCGAGGCGCAGCGCCGTCAGGCCATGCAGCTTCTATCCCAGGCTGGCGAGGTCCGCAACCAGGTGGCCCAGGCCGAGGAGTCGCTGGCCTCCATGGAGCGCGAGTCCGGGCGCCTCGCCATGGAGATGACCGCCGCGCGCCGTGAGCTGGACAACCTCGGCGCTGAACGCGGACAGGTCTCCCTCAGCTTCGAGTCCGCCGCCGACACCCTCAAGCGCCTGGAGGCCGAGACCTCCACCCTCCGCACCGGGATTGCCGCGTGCCGCACCGAAGAGGTCGAGACCCGCCGCCGCGGTGACCAGCTTCGCGCCGAGCAGGCCTCCCTCCTCGGCCGCCGCAACTCTCTCGAAGCTCTCATCCGCGAGCACAGCTACTCCACGGACACAGTTAAAAAGCTTTTCCAGGCCAATTCCCTTGGGGGCGGACTCGCCCCCGTAGGCACCCTCGCCGACTTCCTCGAAGTCAACGACAAGTACGAGAGCGTCGTCGATGAGTTCCTGCGCGACGAGCTGAACTTTATAGTCGTTAAAAGCTGGGATGCGGCCCACGAAGGCATGCGCCTGCTCAAGACCGGCGTCGACGGCCGCGCCACCTTCCTCGTTCACCCGGACGACGCCCAGGCCAGGTTTTCCTTCGCCGGCGATGACCGCGGCAATGGGTATCGCGAGCAGCAGGGCGTCGTTCCCCTCAAGGATTGCATTCGCGTCCTCGACGGCTTCGGCAAGTCGCTTGAAGTCATCCTCCCCAAGCTCCGCGAGGGTTACGTTGCGCCCGACTCCGAGACGGCACGCAACCTCGCTCTTGAAAACCCCAACGCGTTCTTTCTCGCCCCGACCGGCGAGTGCTTCCACAATGTCACCGTCACCGGCGGCAAGCCCCGCGCCGAAGGCCCCCTCGCCCTCAAGCGCGAGCTGCGCGAGACCCAGCAGAAGCTCGACCGCATCACCGCCGAGCTCGCCCAGGCTGAAACGGCCGCCGCCGCTCTCAGCCGCCAGTTGCAGGAGATGACCCGCGCCCTCGACTTCAAGAGCGAGGAGCGCCGCGTCGCAGAGCGCGAGAGCGCCGACCAGAGCGCCGCCCTCCGCCAGATGGATGCCGAGGTCCAACGCCTTGAGCGCCGCCTCCAGGACTGGGCCCTCCAGAACGAGCGCAACAAGGAGGCGCGTGCTGCCAGGCAATCCTTTATCGAACAGCGCCGCGCCGAGGTTACCCGCCTCGAAGCCGAGCGCCAGGCGGCCGAGACCGCCCTCGACCAGATGCAGAGCGCCATGGAGATCCTTCGCCAGCAACGCGAGACTGCGCAGCAGCAGGCAGCCCAGGTCTCCGCTGAGCTCGCCGGACTCGAAGAGCGCCGCCGCGGCGCCGAGGGCAACTTCACCCGCATCGACCGCATGTTCACCGAGCTTGAGCGCCGTGTCACCCAGCTCGGCCAGCAGCTTGCCGCCTTCGCTGCCGAGCAGCAACAGCGCACGACGGAAAACGAGCAGCTTCGCCTCCACCATGAGGAGATGACTATCGTCCGCAACCAGGCCCAGGCTCAGGCTGCCGCGCTCGCCGATGAGGCAAAGATGCTCCGCCTGTCTCTGGCCGCACTTGACCAGCAGCTAAAGACCCTGCGCGCGGAAACCGACGCCCTGCGCGAGACCCGCGGCAACCGTGCTGCCGCAGCGGCGCGCCTCTCCGCCGACCTCACCCACCTTGAAGAGACCTGCATCAGCGACCTCGGCATCGAGCCGGCCTTGCTGCGTGATGACGCCGCCATCGCCCGCATCGAGGGCGAGCCGCTGGCCGCCGAAGACGAGGCCTGCCGCGCGCTCCGCCAGAAGCTCGAAGCCATGGGGCCCGTCAACATGATGGCCTTAGAGGAGTTTAAGGAGACAGAGCAGCGCCACCTCTTCCTCGAGACCCAGCGCAAGGACCTCATGGACTCCATCGATGACACGCAAAACACCATTCGCGAGATCGACCAGATCTCACGGACCAAGTTTGACGAAGCCTTCGCACGCATCAACGAAAACTTCAGCGTCACCTTCGCGCAGCTCTTCGGAGGCGGCCAGGCTTTCATGCGCCTTACCGATGAGGAAAACACCGCCGACAGCGGCATCGACATCGTCGCACAGCCGCCGGGCAAAAAGCTCCAGAACGTCTTCCTGCTCTCGGGCGGCGAAAAGGCCCTCACCGCGCTTTCGCTGCTCATGGGCATCTTCCGCTACCAGCCCAGCCCCTTCTGCGTGCTCGATGAAGTCGACGCTCCGCTCGATGAGACCAACGTCGGCCGCCTCGCCGACATGCTCAAGACCATGGCCGCCGAAACGCAGTTCCTCATCGTCACTCACTCCAGGCGCATGATGACCGCTGCCGACATGATCTATGGCGTCACCATGCAGGAGCCCGGCGTCTCCAGGCTCGTCAGCGTGCGCCTCGCAGAACGCGAACGCCCGCGCGCCACCGCTTAGCCGCCGCGGCGGCATCGCGTGCCTCACACATTGGCCGCTACCGCTCTGCGGGAAACAGGAACTCGAGCATCGGTCCCACGCGCGCCGCCCAGGCTGCCTCGTCGTGCGTGCCGCCGGGCACCCGCACATACCGCAGGTCCTCGCCCTCGCGCCAGCCCCGCGCCTTTAACCTGCGCTCCAGCAGGTCCGCATCTGCCATCGTGCGCTTGCCCTCTGCGTCGCCGACGTCCAGGTAGATCCGCGGTCGCTCCGCCAGCTCCACCACGTTTACAAATCCCACGATGCTCTTGTGGCTCCACCACACGGAAGGCGAAAAGACCGCCAACCTGCCAAAGACCTCCGCATACCGCAGGCCCAGGTAAAGACTCACCAGGCCGCCCAGCGAAGAGCCGCCCAGCCCGGTCTGCTCGCGGCCCTCAGCCACGCGGTAGCAGCTCGCAACGTAGGGCATCAGCTCCTCCACGATCAGCCGTCCGTAGCGGTCCGCCTCGCCGCCGCCCATCTTCCAGTCGCGCGCCTGCGTGTACTCGGCCAGCCGCCGCTCACCCGCATTGTTGATGCCCACAATGATCAGCGGCGCCACCGCGCCCGCCGCGATTGCCGCATCCGCCGTCTCCATCACCCGCCATGTGCGCCCAGGTACAAACGAGGTGCGTGGATCAAACAGGTTCTGCCCGTCGTGCAGGTAGAGCACGGGAAACCGCCGCTCCGGCTCAGCCTCATACTGCGGTGGCACATACACCGTCAGGTCTCGATCGCTCGGCAGAAAGCGGCTGTGAAACTGCCGATGTATCTGCAGCCGCGGATCGAGCGGCGGCAGGGAAGTAGCAATCTCCGGGGCAACCTGTTCCAGCAATTTTCCTCTTCGCTTTCTAAACCACACCTGCTTCTCAGATGCACGGGGCTTTGTCCTGATACATTAGCAGGACTGAAGACCCGATGAACCGCGAATATCACAAGTGGTGGTCGCCTCGCCTGGGGCGCGATATGGAACTGCTGGTCCACGGACACGCCGGTGTGCCGGTCGTCGTCTTTCCCACCTCGCAGGGACGCTTTTACGAGTTTGAAGACCGCGGGATGGTCGCCGCCATCGCCGCCAAAATCGACAACGGCGAGGTCCAGCTCTACTGCGTCGATAGCGTCGATGCCGAAAGCTGGTACAACCGCGCCGTGCCTCCACGCTGGCGCATAGCCCGCCAGGTGCAATATCAGGAGTACATTCTCGACGAGCTCATGCCGCTCGTCCGCCAGAAGAACTGGTCGCCGCAGCGCATCACCCTCGGCGCAAGTTTCGGCGGCTACCACGCCGTCAACCTTGCCCTGCGCCACCCCGACGCCTTCACCGGCTTCCTCTCCATGAGCGGAGCCTTCGACCTCAGCGCCTTTCTCCGCGGCTATCACGATCAGGACGTCTACTTCAACACCCCGCCGCAGTACCTGCCCGGCCTCGCCGATCCCTGGTACCTCGACCTCTACCGCCGCAACACCTACCTGCTCGCCACAGGCTGGGACGACCAGTGCCTCGGCCAGAATCAGCACCTCGCCCACATCCTCGGCCAGAAGGGAATCCCACACCAGCTCCAGGTCTGGGACACCTGGAACAGCCACGACTGGCCCACCTGGCAGCGCATGATCCAGGCCTACCTCTAAGAGAGCTATTGCAGAAAATTACTGCAGGAGTTAATGTCTCCGCGTAGGTGAAACTATGCTGAAGGCCTTGGTCATCTTCTCCACCACGAGCCTGTTTTGTTCCACCGCACTGGCTCAATGCGCCTACGGGGTTCCTTCCTATCGGACTGTAACTTGCAAATGTACTGGGCAACCTGCTCAAGCCTCAGGTTGTATGGGCCTCACAAAGAAAGCTACCTGTAGCCCACTCGCCCTGACGATTGCCTGTGGGTATAGGGGGGATGTCGAATGCGACGTACCCTTCGCCGGCGATCAATGCTTTGAGCCGAACGCTGTACGATCTGGCACACGCGCAAGTCTGAGAGTGCCTGGTGCAAAGCTCAGCGATTTAGCAGACACCTTCAAATCATCAAAGTTCCAATGTGAACCCTCCATTGAGGAGATTCAAGCCTGGGTAGTAAGCATGAAAAAAGAGAACTTACTCCAGGCACAATGAGGACTCAAAAGGTGCGGTTTCTGGCCTGCGAACTCTGCCTCGCAATACTTTGGGTTGGAGTTCTGTCGGTCCGGGCCACCGGGCAGAGTCCGAAGTTGCCGCTGGCTCCTGCTCCAGTCGGTCCCCCGAGCGATAACGTGCGCATATTACATCCCGTCCGAGTCATTCACACGGACATACCCGCCTTTGGAGGAGATCCGAACCCTGATTGCGACCAAGATGGAGATTCCTTCGCTCAAATCGAAGACTTCGTTTCTCTGAAGGAAAAGACTTGGGTTCTTTTAAACCATGATCTGTCTCAGCCCAGGGTTGTATCCCTTCCGCCAGGCTTCCGGGAGCATACGGGCCCCTCCATCGACGTGGGTATGTTGTCGCGCGGTGGACGCATATTCATTCTTCATCAAACACTCACTAACGCTCAGTTGCTCGCCTACTCCTCATCTGGTGAATTCATCAGTGCTCACCCGATTCCTATACCGTCAGGGTGGGAGGTCAGCCGGGCCGCAACTCTGGACGACGGTACCCTCGCGCTGATCGCAACCAGAATACGCGGCCAGCACTCGGCGAAAGAGACTAAGGATAGTGACCCTGAAAAGGGAGAAGATCTTTCCGAGCTAGCCGCCGTCTACGCACCCGATGGCCATCTTGTGGCCGATCTGTCGAATAGCGCCAATGGAAAGGTGGATCATCACTTCAGTGCGAAGTCTCTGCCTATGGTGGACATCACGCAGGGAGACGACGGAAACTTCTATTGGCTGACCGGAACAGATATTCGACAAGTTACACGATTTGGCGAATTGCGCAGGACCTTCACTGCGCGGTTTCCCTGGAGTGATGATCTTAAACACCTGATTGCCCCTGAGCCAATTCCTATTCGCCTGCTTGCCTCCAGGAACCAACTGTTAGTGGTATTTGAGAACGCGAGGCCTAGTGAACTGCTCAAGATAAAGATGCAGGTGTTAGATACACAAACGGGCGAGACTATCGGTTACTTCCGCCCCGACCCGGAACTCGGCAACGCCCTCGTTTGCTTCTCCGCTTCAGGTGAGCTTACCTTCGACTGGTATAAAAACCAAAAGATTGTGCGGTATATCACCGAGCTTAAGTAGCGAGGAAGTCCGAACCCGACCTTCGATCGTGCTCGCTTATCTCAGTACTGAGCCGCCTCCACCCCAGCGGCCTGCAGCCTACTGGTTCGGGCAGGCCACCGTTTGCCCGGCGGCCTCAAACTGCAAATCCTGCCCCGCGTCGGTGCCAGTGAATCGCGGGCAGATGGACTTCAGCGGCCGGGCCGCTTGCCCAGCCCCTGCCTGCGTGGCCAGCGCCGCCATGCCGCGCACCGTGGCCCGCGCCGCCGCCGCGTCTCCCGTCGCCTGCTGCGGCACAGGCGCCACCCACCGGTTCACCTTCACCCGCACATTCCGCATAACGATCCCCGAGTTTGCCGCCGCCCCCGACCCGCCAAACGGAAGCTCGCTCGTCTGCGCTGCCTTGTCCGTGAGCGTCAGATTCTTGATCACAATGTTGTTGAACGGCGGCCCCGGAAACCGCACCCCCGGGTAGAGCTCATGCAAAAACGACGAGTCATACGTGCCCTGGATATTTGAGAGCGTCAGGTTGCCGGATTGCAGCAGGTCCAGCAGCCCGTCCGGCCGGTACGAAGTGTAGTTATCCACCGTGCTGTCGTAGGCACCGATCTTCAGCGAGTTTGCGTAGCCGCTGCCCTTGCTCTCCGGCGTATCCCGCGCCACGCCGACCCGCTGGCCATAATCGATCACGTCCGAGATCGCCAGCCGCTCGTTCGCCAGGTCGCGCCGCTTCGGGTCATAGTTCAGGTAAAACAGGTGCGGTGGCGCAAACCACTTGTTCTTGCCTCCCACGTTCCCGCCGTTGTCGTCCTCGAGATCTGAGTACCGGTACGCGCGGACCTGCGTAAACTTCGAGCTCTGCAGGTTCCCCTGCCAGCCCATGTAGTACCCGTCAAGCTTGATGTTGCTGAAGTTCAGCCGCGTCGGCACCGCCAGCGTGCTCGCGTCCTGGACAGATGCGCGGGTGACTGTCTGATTGTCCTTGTAGCCGGGCAGCAATGCGAAAACCACCGGTATAAACTGGCTGCCTTTCGCATTCGCCGGCACAAAGAAACGGCCATTGCTGATGTCGACATTGCTGGTGCTGCCGAGGATGTAGAACAGCGCAGAGGTGTCCGTCGGCCCGGCCCAGCGCGAGGAGGCACCCTCGAACTTTATGCCTCGGTTTGCCTGAAGCCAGCCGGTCAGCGCCACATCGTTGAAGCCGAACGCGGGCTGCGCATATCCGCCCGGCTTCGCTACAAAAACGCCGTTGTCTTTGTAGCCGCCCACGTTCGAGTCTACCGGCAGTCCGCCGCGGTACTCCACCTGCCATCCTTCCAGGCGGATATCCGAGCTGTTTGCGATTACAAAAGCCGGCTCCAGTACGTCATCGACGATAAACCGGCCGTCAGACGTGAACTCGACGGAAGTCCCATTGTCGATGAAGATCGGCCGCCGTATGTCCGAGCCGATATGCAGCGCCACCGGGCAGTCCACCACCAGGGTGAAAGCCTTGTTCCGCGCCGCGGCAAAGGCCTTCTGCACCTCCACGGCGCTGTCCGCCCCGCCGCACTTCGCCCACTCGCGAATCGACCGCGTCGGCGCCCCAGCCCCCTGCGCCATCGCCGCGGGACTGGAGAAGGGAACTGCCGCAAGCAACCACATCAGCAAAACGATCACTGGCCTCATACGATGAATCTTACCCTCGCTTACCACCGTCTTCACTTCCACCGTCACAATCCGCTGGCCTCCGTGCGAATCTGGTTGACACGCTTTCAAGGAGACGTGCCATCCTAAGCGCATGAAGAAAATCGGCGTGCTGTTTGGCATGGAGAACACCTTTCCCGGCGCACTCGTCGAGCGCATCAACTCCATCAACCTCGACGGCCTCTCCGCCGAGTTCGTCGAGGCCGGTGCCGTCCAGCTTGACAAGCCCTGTCCTTACGCCGTCATTGTCGACCGTATCTCTCACGACATCCCCTTCTATCGCGCATACCTCAAACATGCCGCGCTCCACGGCACTGCCGTCATCAACAACCCCTTCTGGTGGTCGGCAGACGACAAGTTCTTTAACTACGCCCTCGCCGCCCGCCTCGGCGTCGCCGTTCCGCCCACCGTCATCCTGCCCCACAAGCACCTGCCGCCGAACACCACCGAGCGCTCCATGCGCAATCTCGAATACCCCCTCAATTGGGACGCAGCCTTCGAGTATGTCGGTTTCCCGGCCTTCCTCAAGCCGGTAGACGGCGGCGGCTGGCGCGACGTCCACCACGTCCACAATCGCGAGGAGTTCTTCCGCGCCTATGACCAGAGCCGCGACCTCTGCATGACGCTCCAGCGTGCCGTCAAATTTAACGAGTACTTCCGCTGCTACGTCGTCGGCCAGGAAAAGATCCACATCATGCCTTACGACCCGCGCCGCCCCCATGCCGAGCGCTACGTGCTCAACCCCACGGCTTACGACCCCAGGCTGCTCAAGCGCGTCGAAAAGGACGCCCTCACCCTCTGCCGCGCACTCGGCTACGACCTCAACACGGTCGAGTTCGCCGTTGAAGACGGCGTCCCCTACGCCATCGACTTCATGAATCCCGCCCCCGACGCTGACATCCACTCCGTGGGTGAGACCAACTTTCGCTGGATCGTCGACGCAGTAGCCGAACTGGCCGTCAAAAAAGCCACCGCTTCCGCCCCTCGCGCCGACCTCCGCTGGAGCGCCTTCCTGACCGGCCCACCCACAAACCAACCAGCCAAAAAGCAACCAGTAGCCCCAAAAAAGTCCACAAAAAAGAAGACCAAAACCACCCCAACCCCAGCGACCCCGGAGTAACAAACCAAACCACCACGCATACGACTCTGTAGTCAAGGCAACTAGACTAGGGCACGGTCAACACGTAGAAGACTGACGCAACCACTCACGACAGCCGGCATATCGGGACAGAGATGCGGCGGCGCAGCATACAAACATGGCATGCTGTATCCGCCCAACCGCCTGCTCGATCCCCACCACCTCCCGCCCAAACACGGTGAACTCCATTGGCTTGTGCCTCGCGCCCACCCGCACCACGCGCAGGTCTTACCCCGTCTGAGGCCCGATGCGGAACACCAGCGCAAACGGCTCGTCTACGCTAAACCTGAACCCCAGCGTACCCTCATAAAAGGCGCGGACGGCTTCTGCGTTAGCGGTGGGAATCAAACCGCGTCGGAAGCGTAGGTAAGCGCCATGCCTGCCACTTTTGCAAGAAACGCCCGCATCCTTAATTCGTTTTATGAAGGCACCAGGCAGCCGCGTACGCCCGTCCTTTTCGCTCCGTCAACAGCCCCGCCCGCGGTTCCGCCTTTTCCTCCCCCGCTTAGACCACTACGCAACGCCCTAGCGGCATCAGTTCATTATGAGCGGCGGATGGCCGCGCTTCCCAGCAAGCCGGGGGAAGTTCTGGGCTGGCAGAGGGGCGCGGGTTTTCGCGATTTCCTCCGCTTGCCGCCGGTGAAGGAGAATCGCGACAGCCGGTGGACCCTACCAGCCGCAAGCTTTGCTCCAGTGCTCTACAAACTCAAGATGCGAGGTGAATGCAATGGCTACTCATGACGAATCTCCCCAGGACGTCCTGCGGCGCTACCTGGTCGACGCGATCGCGGCGGAAAAGAATTTTGAAACCCAGCTTCGCGGCATGGCCAAGGAAGGCGACAGCTCGGCCGCGCAGCAGGTCTTCGCACAGCACGCAGATGAGACCAAATCGCAGTGGGAGCGGCTCACGGCACGTCTGCACGCCCTCGGAGGCGAGCCCTCCACCTTTAAATCGGTCATGGCCACACTGTTCAACTTCGCCCCTAAGACGGCCCAGCTAGGCCACTCCGAGGCGGAGAAGAGCACCCAGGACCTCATCATCGCCTTTGCCGTTGAAAACAGCGAAATCGCCACCTACGAGGCGCTGGCCACGGTAGCCGCCGCGGCCGGCGACGTCCAGACCGAACAGCTGGCCCGCGAAATTCAGAAGGAAGAAGAGCGCGCCGCCCAGAAGGTCTGGAACCTGCTTGCTCCCACAGCCCGCATCGCCTACCAGAACCTCACCCAGGCTGCCTAGCCCGCTGCAGGCGTGAAAGGCGGGGCCTGTGCCCCGCCGATGCGCTTCCGCCTGCGTCCTCAGATCCTCAGAACAGCCCCGCCCGCGTCTCCTCCGCCATGTAGTCCACCACCGCCTTCAGGTCGCCCGTCTCTTCAAACCTGTTCAGCTGCCGGTCCGCGCCCGTGCCGCGCTTGACCATCTCGCGGATCGACCCCACCTCGTCCCGGCACTCCAGCTCATCTACCACCTCGTCCACCCACTCCAGGTACTCGAGGATAAGCGCCCGCTCCTCCACCTCGCACTCCTTACCGAAGTCGATCAGCTTGCCGTCCAGCCCGTAGCGCACCGCGCGCCACTTGTTCTCCATGATCAGCGCGCGTGAGTACTGCCGGAAGTCAAGATTGCGTGAGTGCAGCAGGTAAAGCTTCTTGGCCGTCGCCTGGATCAGCGCCGCGAGCGCCAGCGTCTCCTCGGCGCGCAGCGGCAGGTCGCAGATGCGCACCTCCAGCGTGTGAAAGAAAGGATGCGGCCGGATATCCCACCAGATCTTCTTCGCGTTATCCAGGCAGTTCGTCTTGATCAGCATGTTCACGAACCCCTCAAACTCCGCATAGCTCGCAAACGAATCGGGTATGTTCGTGCGCGGAAACTTATCGAACACCTTCGCCCGGTAGCTCTTCAGCCCTGTCTTCATTCCGCGCCAGAAGGGCGAGTTGGTAGAGAGCGCCAGGATATGCGGCAGAAAGTAGCGCATCGAGTTCATGATGCGCATCATCGCCTCGCGGTCTTCAATGCCGATGTGTACGTGCAGCCCGAAGATCAGGTTCGCCCGCGCAACCAGCTGCAGGTCTTCCACCACGCGCGCATAGCGCGGGTCCGGATATATCTCCTGCGTCCGCCAGTCCGCGAATGGATGCGTCGCGCCGGCCACCAGCAGCAGCCCGTGCTCCTCGGCCAGGTAGATCATCTGCCGCCGCAGGTCGAACAGGTCCTTGCGCGCCTCCTTGATTGTGCGGCAGATGTGCGTGCCCACCTCCACCACCGACT
>CAYQYM010000045.1:0-11314 GCA_964421715.1 uncultured Acidipila sp. | reverse complement strand
CTTGCCGCGATCCTTTCCCCGGCAACAAGATCGATCCGGCGCGCTTCTCGGCGGTGGCCAAGAACATCCTTCCCTTCTATCCAACACCGTCGAATTCGGCCCAGTTCAACAACTACAACCTGGCCAGCAGCATTCCCCTGGCAAACACCACTTACACAATTCGCATCGATGAGAGCCTGAACGTACACCACCGCATCTTCGCCTCCTACAGCGCCCGTGAGAACAGCCGCACCTCGGGCGGCAACCCCATCCTTCCAGACCCCGTGGATCCGAACACGTGGAAGCAGGACTTCCTCACGCACTTCGGCCGCGGTGGCTGGGACTGGATCATCTCACCGAACCTGCTCAATCACCTTACGTTCGGCTCTAATCGCAGCAACAGCATCAACAAAGCCCAGGCAATCTTCGCCGGCGTGAACTGGTCGCAGCAGGTGGGAATCAATAACGTCAATTCCCTTAACTTTCCGCAGATTGTCACCAACGAAAGCATCGCCAACCTCGGCAATCCGCCTCAGAACAACGACAACATAGACAACGGACTTCGCCTGCTGGACAGCATCAACTGGACGCGTGGCCGCCACAACTTCAAGTTTGGCGGAGACCTGCGCTGGCAGCAGTATTCTCCGATCAATGGCAACAGCCCCGCCTTCAACTTCAATCGTCCGCAGACGGCGGCCTACAACAACAGCACGGTCACGGGCCTCTCCGGCAACGGCTTTGCCAGCTTCCTGCTGGGCGACGTAGGCACCTCCGGCCAGAACATCGTGGCGCTGCAGCCCCGCTGGACCTCCTGGTACTGGGCCATTTTCGCGCAGGATGACCTGAAGGTGACGCGGAACCTTACGCTGAACCTCGGCATCCGCTACGACGTGGATATGCCGCGCACCGAGGCGCACAACGCCACCTCAAACTTCTCGCCCACGGCCAATGATCCGGAGTACAACATTCCGGGCGCGCTGGTCTTCGGCACCACCTGCAACTGCAACACGCGTTGGGCGAATACCTGGTACAAGGACATTGCGCCCCGCCTGGGCTTCGCCTACTCCCCGCCATGGCTGAACGGCAAGACGGCGCTGCGCGGCGGCTTCGGCATCCTCTATGGCCCGCTGCAGTATGCGGACTTTGGCGGTGCAATGAACACCGGCTACAAGGCGAATGTACAGCAGAACGCAAAGGACAACTTCACGGCGGCCTATTCCATTGACAGCGGCTTCCCCAGCTTTACACCGCCGCCTAACCTCGATGCCGGTTTCTTCAATGGAACTCCGGTGGCAAACAACTACATCACTCCCACGCAGGGCCGTCCCGCCATGGTCTACGAGTGGAGCCTGCAATTGCAGCAGGAGCTGGCGCCGGACCTTATCCTCTCCGTTGGCTACCTCGGCAATAAGGCGCAGAATCTGCGCTCCAGCCTGGCAAACATCAACAATATTCCCATCGGGGACTTCGCCCTGGGCGATAAGCTCAACCAGACACTGGCCGGCAACACGGCCGGAGTAAATGAGCCCTTCACCGGCTTCACGACTCTCTGGGGTCCAGGCGTCCAGGTGCAACAGGCCCTGCGGCCCTTTCCGCAGTATGCCTACATCGCCTCGGACTGCTGCCTGCAGAACAAGGGCATGTCTACCTATAACGCCCTGCTGGTCTCACTGCAGCGCAACTTCCGCAACGGCCTGAACCTGTTGGCCTCCTACACGTGGTCTAAAAACATCACCAATGCGGACAGTGCGCTTCCGGGCATCAACGCCGGTATCCAGCAGATCCAGAACCCGGACAATCTGCGCCAGGAGAAGTCGATCAGCAGCCAGGACATACCGCAAACGTTTGTCGTGAGCTGGCTCTATGAGCTGCCCTTCGGCCCGGATCATCGGTTCCTGAATCATGGCTTGCTGGGCAGTCTCGTCGGCGGGTGGGAGCTTGGTGGCATCCAGCGCTACATGTCCGGCGCGCCTATCTCCTTCGGCTGCACCGGCACGGGGATTCCCGGCTGGGACAACTGCATCCGCTTCAGCCGCGTCCCCGGCCAGTCGCTGAAGAGCGTGAACTACTCAAACCTGAATCCGTTTGATGCCACGCGGAACTCCATGTTCAACCGTGCGGCATTTGTCGATCCCAACAGCGCGGCGATTCGCGGCGGCGGCGCCTACACCTTTGGCAACCTGCCGCGCGTTACCGGCGAGATCCGCGACTACAGATATCTCAACGAGGACTTCTCGCTCATCAAGAACACGCGCATTCACGAGCGGCTGAACTTCGAGCTTAAGTTCGATCTGCTCAACGCATTCAACCGCCACACCTTCACTATTCCGGATACCGAGCCGAACAACGTCAACACCTTCGGTGTTCCCACGGGCACGCTGCAGGGCTCGCTGCAAAGGGTGGGCCAGATCACCGGCCGCATCACCTTCTGACCTATTGCGTTCGCACAAGCAACAAGGGCGGGAGCCAACCAGCTCCCGCCCTTGTTGCGTTCGGATGGATCACCACTGCCAACAATGCCGATTCAGCCGGCAATCTCCTTCTTCATGAAGAGTGTGGCCTGGGGATTGCTGTTGTAGCGTTCACAGTCCAAGTATCCCTGCCTTCGGTAAAAACGAATCGCTGCTTCGAGGTCGTCCTTGGTGTCGAGGTAAAGCGTGCGGTAGCCTGCTGCGGCAGCGTACTGCTCCAGGGCCTCGAGCAGGCGCTCGGCCACTCCCCTGCCCCGGCAGGCCGGGCGCACGTAAAGCCGCTTTACCTCCGCAGCGTGTGGACCGAGATGCGGGAGCCGGCGCAGGGCGATGCATCCGGCGGGGTCACCGGTGCTGCAGGTGGCGAGCCAAACGCCTGCGCCGTGCTCGAAGTACGTCTTCTGGAACTCATCAGGAGCCTCGCGCACCACGATGCCCACAGCCTCGTAATACTCCGCAACGATGCGGCAGGCGGTCTCGACCTCTGCCGGCGAGGCGCGGAAGATTGCGAGCGGCCGAGCGTCATCCGAATTCACGGGCTGGGCCTCAGTCATAGATGGCGCGTGTGAGCAGGAACTCTTCACCCACCCAGTTTTGAAAGGCATCGACACTCTGGCTGCGGCCGAGGAATCGCATTACGATCTCCTTGCCGGGAACGGAGCCGCCGGGCTCCAGCACCTCTTTGCGGTACTTAACCGAGACCGGATCGTGCAGCAGGTCCGTCCGATTGAAGGTGCTGAAGAAGTCCAGCGCAATCACTTTGTCATACAGGTAGGTGTAGTAGTTCGACGAGTAGCCGGTGAGATGCGTGAAGCTCGCGTACATGCGGTTGCCGTCGATCCATGTATAGGGCAGGAAGCGCTGATAATCGGCCCGGAGCAGCGCATCGGGGTCCAGCGTGGAAGGGTCAGCGGTGTGGGTGTCAAGCGAGTAGCTGGTATAGAAGAGCTGCGTGCGGACCCAGTCTGCGCGGCCGAAGGCTGCCGCCTGGTTCATCTTGAGCACAAGCGGCGCCGGGATGGGCTCGCCGGTCTCGTAATGGTGCGCAAAGCTGGCCAGCAGGCGCGGGTCGCGGAAGAACTCCTCGAGCGTCTGCGAGGGCACCTCGACAAAATCTCCCTCAGTGGCAATGCCGCTGATGCCCGCCCAGGCCTGCTGTCCGCCGAGAATGGCGTGCATGAGATGGCCGAACTCGTGGAAGAAGGTAATGACGTCAGAGTGCTGCATCAAGCCGGGCTCGCCGGACTTGCCGCCGGGAAAATTACAGATGAGCGCAGCCTCGGGCACCTGCCGCCCGGCGATGCCGGGAATGAGCGGCGCGGCGGAAAACCACTTGTCCTTGCCCTCGCGCGGATGCATGTCGAGGTAGAAGCGGCCCACGCGCCGTTCGCCGTCCATCACGTCCCAGGCGCTCACGGAGGCGTGCCACACATCGGCGTCCTGAACGCGCTCGAACTGCACGTCAAAGAGCTTGGCTGCCGTCTCAAGCACGCCGGCTTGCACACGATCATAAGGAAGATACGGCCGCACGGATTGCGAGTCAAACTCGTAGGCCGAGCGCCGGTACTGCTCTACCCAGTAGGCGCGGCTCGCCGCGTCGATGGCCTCGATGCCACGCTGTTGCGTCTTCGCGAAATCAAGAATCATGCCGTACTCGCGATCGGCTCCGGCGTGCGTGGCACGGTCAAGCTCGTCTAAGAAGTCCTGCATGTTCGCAGCCGACTCCATCATCTGGTCGGCGGTGGCAAGGTCAGCCCAGGTAGCAAAGCCGAGAGTGCTGGCGATCTCGCGACGCACCGCCAGCAGGTCGAGCAGCACCTGGCGGTTTGCGGGAAAGGCCCGCGTATTGTAGGCCAGGAACATGCGGTGGCGCAGCGAAGAGTTGCGCGCAAACGTCATCACCGGCATGTAATCCGGGTAGTCGGTAGTGAGTATGATCTTGCCGTCCTCCCCCGGCTGGTGCGCCTCGATAAAGTCTTCTGGCAGCCCGTCGAGCTCGGAGGCATCCAAAATCTCCACGCGGTTCACATTCTCCTGCACGTTGCGTCCGAAGGTGAGCGAGAGCAGCACGGCCTTTTGCTGCAGCTCCTGGATGCGCCTGCGCGTGGCCTGGTCCTTATCCACACCGGCCAGTCGGTACTGGAGCAGAGTGCGCTCGGAGTAGTGGCGCGTGGCCGAATCGGCGGATTTCAGGTCGATCTCGCTCAACGCGCGGTAGACGCCGGAGTTGAGCGAGAGCCGCGTACCCGCCTCGGCAATCTTCTGCGTGAGCGCCTGCGCAGCGTCGCGCACGGCCTTGTCCGGATGCACGCTGTCGAGCAGCGAAGTCTGCGAGCCTGCCGCGCTCAGCTCAGCTACAGCGTCGTCGTAGGGCCGCAGCGTGTTCTCTGGCGTGCGGCTGCCGCTGACGGCTAGCAGCTTGTCAAGCGCCTGTTGGTGAGCAGCCAGCCGCGCGTCTACCCAGGCCGTGAGGCTGGCTGCGGTCACCATGCCGGAGCTATCCGGGTTCCAGGGATGCGATGCTGTCTGCGTGGTCTGTGTCTGTGTCTCTGCCAAGGTGTGCCCCTCACTCGGTAAGATTCAGGTTAGCGCAAACCGGCGTGGATGCTGGCCAGGCGATTTTCACCCCTTACCCGGAGGGAACATGGCTCGAACGCGTGCGCTGTCGGCTGCCCTGCTGCTCTTATTCCCGGGCAGAATGGCCCTGCAGGCTGCTCCTGCTGCCGATTCCGCCACCGTTCCGCAATGCCCGGGCATTCGCCTCACAGCCAGCTACCTGGCGTTTGCGACGCCGTCGGAGGGACCAGGCTTTCGCTTCGTGCTTGAGAATCGCACGGCGCATGCGGTCACGCTGGCGGAACCTGTGCCGTCGAGCGCGCATTGGTACGCGCGCGCCGGGACGCGTTGGCTATGGCGTGCGTCCACCGGGTCAGGCGGCAGCCTGGTAAATGCGTTGGATGAGCGCGGGCGGATGTTTGCCTACCGCCCGCGGCGCGGCGGTGAGACTCCCAGCTATCTGCATGTGCCAGCGCATAGCACGCGCGAGTGGGTTCAGAGCATGCAGCGCTATCCGGCGATCGCCTACCGGCCCGGCTGCGAGCAGTGCAACTACCCCGGAGAGCGCCAGTATCGCGCGGTGTTTGCTTATGCCTACCTGCCGGCAACCGGAAGAACATCACCGCCGGGGCTGCTCCGCTGCGGAATCCGCTCGGAGCCGGTGGTGATGCCGCCACTCAGCCGTTAGGCGGCTGTGCGCTGCACTTTTGAGAAGAGGCTCAGCGCTATCTCGGCTCTGTGCCCTGTTTAGCGGCTGGGCGGAGCTGCGGGCCTCTGCTGTGGCACCGTTGCAGGGTTGGATGCAGGCCCGCGCGGCAGCGGCTTCCGCTTCGGGCGCTCCTTCAGCTCGAAGCCATCGCGTATGACCTCGAAGTTCTGCTGCGGCAGATAGATCTCAAGCGCCTGGCCGTCCTGGGAGAAGTAGAGCTCGAGCTGAATCGCATTCTGCAAACCCAGAGTCACCGTGTCATGCCTGGCCGTAAACGCGGAACCGTTGTAGCGGGCCGAAGCGTCTTTATCCGGTTCGAACTTGAGCGGAACCAGGACGCCATTCTGCTTGGGCAGAAAGGCCCACGCATCCTGCGGGACAAAACGGGCGAGCTGTGCCAGCAGCATGTAGCCGCCGGAATCGAGATCGGTCAACATCACGGTGTTCAGATTGCGGTCGATATCACTCTGGTACCGTTTGCCGCCGGCCGAAATCTCGATGCTGAATCTCTTGCCGGCCGGGTCGGACCGAGTCTCAAAGTTCACTGCCTGGCCGTTGACAACGCCGCTGAGCGAACTGGTGACAAGGTTTAGCTGCGGGTCAAGCCGCTGCGTGTTGGAGAACGCGTAGCTGAACTTGTTGAGAGACATCTTGCCGTGCGAAACGACCTGGTACCCGGTCGCAATGGCGGACACCGCAAAGTCCGTTTCGCCCAGCTTCTTGCCGTTCTGCTGGATCATGTAGTGTGCGGTGCCGGTGGGCAGCGACGCCTGGGCAGCTGGAACATTTTGGCCGCGTGAAACAGAACCGAGGGCAAAGATTGATACGATCAGGGCCGCCAGAGGCTTCTTCATACATCCTCCAAGTTGTTTAGACCCACGCCGGCGTGAAAAGCTGCGCTCTCCCTTGTTCAAGCTACCTCGGAGGATTCGGCAACCCGGGGCGACCCCTCGTGCCGGTGCGGGCCTAGGAAGTAGGATTCAAACGTGTTGAATGAAAGCGCAGCGACAAGCAGCGTGCCTGCTGCCGCAAAGGCGGCGGTGAGTATCTGGCTTTTCTGGCCAGACAGCCCAACCTGCCTTGCCATCCAGACAAAGACCGGGCGCAGCAGGATGTGATACACGTAAATGCCGTAGCTGATCGTGCCCAGCCATCGCAGCCACCCGGCGCGAAAGATGCGCTCGATCACGCCACCCGCAATTGCCTGCACGATGAGCGACCCGCACAGCGCAGGAAGCAGCAGCAGGCCTGCGGTCTCCATCCACGGATCGTCTAAAGCCGGTGTGGTGCGAACAGCAATCAGCATCAGCAGGGAGGCGGCGGTGGCGGGCAGAATCCACCGGGCGCTTGAAACCACGCGGGCGATCTCCTCCACAGAACCTCTGAGTGCGAGGGCAAGCCATCCGCCTGCGGCCAGCTCGCCCATGCGAGCCATTAGAAACTCATCGCCCCAGCCCGGAGCGAGGCCGCTGTGCAATGCTGCGAGTCGGTAGACGAAGGAAAGCACGATGGTCAGTACACACAGCCTCTTTGCCTGCCTGCGCGTCGGCATCCAGGCGATGAGAAACGGCCAGACCAGGTAGAACTGCTCTTCGACTGCAAGGCTCCATAAGTGGTAGACCGGCAGTACGGGAGAGAAGGCCGCCTCACGGGGCAGCGATGGCACGTTCTCGAGGTAAAGCAGGTAAACCCAGACGTGCGCAAGAGACTGCCGGCCGTATCCCCAGCCGAGGGCTGCGATGACCGCGAGCGACAAGGCGAGGTAGTAAAGCGGGAAGATGCGCACGGTGCGCCGCTTGTAAAAGCGCTTCCACCAGCCGGGTTTTCCGTGGCTGTCCCAAAGTATGCCTGTAATCAGAAAACCGGAGAGCACGAAGAAGAGCGAGACACCTGCCCATCCAAGGTGGATTGTCTGGCCCAGCAGGTGCAGCCAGCGATGCCGGCTCGACGTCCCGCCTCCATAGTGGAAGAGGAACACTGCGAGCACGGCCAGCCCGCGAACGCCGTCAAGCGATGGAACTCTGCGACCGGAGCGTCCAGGAACGGAGATGTTGGGCATTTGAGATTACGGTAGCAGATTGTTGAAGTGCTTCCGGAAACGCCCAGTGCAAAAACAACGGAGCCCGGCCAGGCGGCCGGGCTCCGATAGTGAGGGCCGCGCTTTACTCAGCGGCCATCTCTTCTGCTTCGCCTTCCTGCCGCATCATTTCAAGCTCGCGTTCGGCGGCCTCGTAGGCTTCCGTTACCTCCTGCTGGACGCGGGCCGCCGCCTCTTCAAGCTCGGGTGAGAGCTGAATGTTGCGGTAGTACTCCATGCCCGTTCCGGCCGGGATAAGGCGACCGACGATGACGTTCTCCTTGAGGCCGCGCAGGTTGTCGATGGCACCGTTGATAGACGCCTCGGTCAGCACGCGCGTGGTCTCCTGGAAGCTCGCGGCCGAGATAAAGCTGTCGGTCGAAAGCGACGCCTTGGTGATGCCGAGCAGCAGCGGACGCCCGATGGAGGGGCGGCCTCCCTCGGCGATGACGCGCTCGTTCTCCGCGCGGAAGCGGAAGCGGTCAATCTGCTGTTCGAGCAGGAAGTTGGTGTCACCCACGTCTTCAATCTTCACCCAGCGCAGCATCTGCCGGACGATGGTCTCGATGTGCTTGTCAGAGATGGCGACGCCCTGCAGCCGGTAGACTTCCTGGATCTCGTTGACCAGGTAAGCCTGCAGCTCTTTCTCCCCGAGCACGGCAAGAATGTCGTGCGGGTTGAGCGGGCCGTCCATCAGGGGCTCGCCGGCACGCAGCCGCTCGCCTTCCTGCACGTTGACGTGGATGCCGCGGGGCACCGAGTACTCCTTCTCCTCGCCGTTGTCCGCGGTGACGTAGATCTTGCGCTGTCCCTTGGAGACTTCGCCGAACTTCACCACGCCATCGATCTCGCTGATGATCGCGGTCTCGCGCGGCTTGCGGGCCTCGAAGAGCTCAACGACGCGCGGCAGACCGCCGGTGATGTCCTTGGTGCGGGTGGTCTCACGCGGGATCTTCGCCAGGATGTCCCCCGGGAAGACTTCGTCTCCGTCCTGAATCATCAGGTGAGCGCGGCTGGGCATCAGGTAACGCTTGTTGCCTCTGGCTCCCTTGATGATGAGGGCTGGCTGGCGCTTTTCATCGGCTGCATCGGCCACCACCAGGCGCGAGAGGCCGGTGACTTCATCGACCTCCTCGTTCAGGGTGATGCCCTCCTGCAGATCCTTGAACTGCACGGTGCCACCAATCTCAGTGAGGATGGCGAACGTGTATGGATCCCATTCGGCGAGTGCCTGGCCGAGTTCGACCTGCTGGCCGTCTTCCACCTTCAGCTTCGCGCCGTAGACAATCTGGTAGCGCTCCTTCTCGCGTCCACGCTCGTCCACAACCGCGATGGAACCGGAGCGCGTCATCGCGACCAGGTCGCCCTGCTTCGAGCGCACCGTGGTCATGTTGATGAAGCGCACGCTGCCATGGTTCTTCGCATCGAGGCGCGACTGCTCCGCGACGCGGGAGGCCGTGCCGCCGATGTGGAAGGTACGCATCGTGAGCTGCGTGCCTGGCTCACCGATGGACTGCGCCGCGATGACGCCGACCGCCTCACCGAGTTCGACCATGCGGCCGGAGCCAAGGTTACGCCCGTAGCACAGGATGCAGACGCCGCGGCGCGATTCGCACGTGAGCACCGAGCGAATCTTGACGCGCTCGATACCGGCAGCCTGAATCTGCGACGCCAGGTCTTCGTTGATCTCCTGGTTCACGTCTACGATGACGTTGCCCTCGTAGTCCTTGATCTTCTCAAGCGACACGCGGCCGATGATGCGGTCGCGCAGCGGCTCAATGATTTCGCCGGACTCGACAATGGGCATCACGTAAATGCCCTCCACCGTGCCGCAGTCGTTCTCGGTCACGATGACGTCCTGGGCCACGTCGACGAGGCGGCGCGTCAGGTAGCCCGAGTCCGCGGTCTTCAGCGCCGTATCAGCCAGGCCCTTGCGCGCGCCGTGGGTAGAGATGAAGTACTCGAGCACCGTCAGGCCTTCGCGGAAGTTGGCCTTGATGGGCGTTTCGATGATCTCACCGGAGGGCTTGGCCATCAGTCCGCGCATGCCGGAGAGCTGACGGATCTGCTGCTTTGAACCGCGGGCGCCCGAATCGGCCATGATGTAGACCGGGTTCATTGCGCCGGAGCGATCCGCCTGCTTCATGTTGTCGAACATCTCATCGGCCACCTTCTCTGTGACCGACGACCAGATCTGGATGACCTTGTTGTTGCGCTCGCCATTGGTGATGGCGCCGTCAAGGTACTGCTGCTGCACCGCGACGGCCTGCTTCTCCGCGTCGCGCACCGTCGGCACCTTCGACTCGGGGATGACCATGTCGTCGAGGCCGACCGAGAGACCGGAGCGGGTAGCGAACTGGAAGCCCAGGTCCTTGATGCGGTCCAGCGTCTTGACCGTGACCTCGAGGCCAAGGTTCAGGTAGCAGTAATTCACCAGCTGGCCGATGCCCTTCTTCTTGAGCAGGCCGTTGACGTAGGGCATTCCCGGCGGCAGCGCATCATTCAGAATGGCGCGGCCAACGGTGGTCGAGATGTACTGCTTGTCGTAATGCACGGGCTCGGTGTGCGTGAGGTCCTGGTCGTCATAGGCGGTCGTCATGTCGAGTACGGGTCCGCTGTAACGCAGGCGGATGGGCGTGAGCGTCTCCACCTCCCGGGCCTCAAGCGCCATCAGCACCTCTTCTATGTTCGCAAAGACGCGACCCTCACCCTTGCTGCCCTTCTTGGCCTTGGTCAGGTAGTAAAGGCCGAGCACCATGTCCTGCGTAGGAACGGTGATCGGGTGACCGGAAGCCGGGGAGAGGATGTTGTGCGAGGCGAGCATGAGCACGCTGGCTTCCACCTGCGCCTCGGGCGACAGCGGAATGTGTACGGCCATCTGGTCGCCGTCAAAGTCGGCATTGAACGCCGTGCAGACGAGCGGATGAATCTTGATGGCCTTGCCTTCCACCAGCACGGGCTCAAAGGCCTGGATGCCGAGGCGGTGGAGGGTTGGAGCACGATTCAGCAGCACCGGGTGGTCCTTGATGACCTCTTCGAGGATGTCCCACACGATGGGCTCCTGCATCTCGACCATCTCCTTGGCCTGCTTGATGGTGGTGCAGTGGCCGGTCTGCTCGAGCCGGTGATAGATGAACGGCTTGAAGAGCTCGAGCGCCATCTTCTTCGGCAGGCCGCACTGGTGCAGCTTGAGCTCGGGACCGACGACGATCACGGAGCGGCCGGAGTAGTCCACGCGCTTGCCGAGCAGGTTCTGGCGGAAGCGGCCCTGCTTGCCCTTGAGCGTGTCAGAGAGCGACTTGAGCGGACGGTTGTTGGCGCCGCGCAGCACGCGGCCGCGTCGGCCATTGTCAAACAGCGCGTCGACAGCCTCCTGCAGCATGCGCTTTTCATTGCGCACGATGACCTCGGGTGCGTGGAGGTCCATGAGCTTTTTGAGGCGGTTGTTGCGGTTGATGACCCGGCGGTAGAGGTCGTTCAGGTCCGACGTGGCGAAGCGGCCGCCGTCGAGCGGCACCAGCG
>CAYQYM010000044.1:0-11357 GCA_964421715.1 uncultured Acidipila sp. | reverse complement strand
GGCGTAGAGGGGACCAGGGGAGCCGTCCTCCTGATCCTTCCAGGAGAAGAGCCCGGAGGCGCGGAGCAGCTCGGGGGTGGCGGCGGCCTGAAGGCGTTCGCGGAGAGCGTGGAAGGAGTCCGGCGCGTAGCCGATGCGGAACTTCTGGAGGGCGGCGGGTGTGAGGCCGCGGGTAGTGAGGTATTCGCGGGCGGCGGCTCCCTCGGGAGAGCGGAGCATCTCTTCAAACCAGGCGGCCGCGGCCTCATGCAGATCAAGTAGCTTGGCGCGCCGGCGGCTCTCCTCGGCCTCTTCGGGCGAGTGGAAGTCGCGTTTGGGAAGCGGGATGCCGCACTTTAAGGCGACCGTCCTAACAGCCTCAGGGAAGCTGACGTTTTCTATTTTCTGGACGAAGGTGAAGACGTCGCCGGAGACGCCACAGCCGAAGCAGTGAAAGAACTGGCGGCCGACGTGGACGGAGAAGGATGGCGATTTTTCGCCGTGGAAGGGGCACAGGCCGACCATGTTCTGCGCGCCGGCCTTGCGCAGGCGAACATACTCGCTGACGACGCGGACGATGTCAGCCTGCTGCTTCAAGGTCTGGGCGAAGTCAAGAGCCATGAGACTTAAGGAGAGTGTAATCCTGCGGCAGTGATATGCACGCCGCCGATATGGAAGCTGCCGTGTTGTCTGGTCTTGCTTTGCTGCCGTTTTTTGCCGGCCGTTCCGATTGTCCGACTCCGGGGCTGGCAGGGCGGCGCTGGTGCGCAGGTATCAGCCGGCCGGACCAGTTTGTGACTGACTGTGGTGCGTAAAACATTTCTGTCGTCGAAACGCTTGTCGCCTTTGAGCCGCAGCGGCCCTGGTGCGTGCACGTCGGGCACCGCACTATTGTCATTCGCAAAAGCGTTCTTGAATGTCCTTAATACGTGGCCCGCCCCCAGCCACATAGCCGGAGATCTTCTGGAGCGCAGCCTGCCGGGTGGCGAGGAGAGCTTGCGTGAATGCCGCAAGGCACACGGTCCGATACCTGCTGAACGACTCGAGCAGGCCGCAGAGCTTTCGCCATGCGGAGGCAGCGATACGGAGGCCGCGGGACGGGAACTCTTGACGAGCAGGCCGGTGGAGACGGGAGCGGTGTTGACGCTGGGTGCGTGAAACCCGGCGATCGTCGAGACCAGGCAGGAGGCGGCGAGACCAGGCAGGAGGCGGCGGGCCGCTAGGCTGCTTTCTTTGGAGTCCGGCTTACCGAGGCGCGCTCGGTTCTGCTGGAGCTCTTGCCCCGGGCCTGCTCGGCGCGTTTACCGCCCATCGCGACCTGCTTTTTACGGGCTGTTTCGCGGTCCACCTCCTTGCCGCCGTTGCGACTTGCCGGCTTCTTGCGGCAGCTGCCTTCCTGGTGTTCACTTTTTCCCGGCACGGGCTCATAGCCAGGCCAGCAGCGGGAGGTCTTTGCGTAGGATTTGCCGGTGCTCTTTTTGGTCGCCATGAAGAATTAGAAGGCGGGCGCGCAGGATGCCGTTGCGCTGCTACCCTGGCCCAGTTTGATGTCGTGATATGGAAACGTGCTCTGCCGGTTGCATACAATGAGACGGGCGGGCAGCGTGAAGCCGAATACCTAGAAGACGGATGGTTACCGCGGATGAGACTGCGCGTACTTGGACTGCTGGTTCTGCTGGGTGGTGTCTACCTTTACTGGACGGCGCATCCCGGGGCGGGCCGGCAGTTTGCGGGAGCGGCGGCGGGCCGCCCGGCACTGACGCTGACCGAGGCGCATGCCGCGCCGGAGTATGACTCCGAAGAGCTGAACAACATCTCGGTTTACAAAAAGGTGAAGCCGGCGGTGGTGAACATCACCTCGACGGCGGTGGCGATGGACTGGTTTTACGGGCTGGTGCCACAGCAGGGTCAGGGCTCGGGATTTGTGCTGGACAGGCAGGGGCATATCCTGACGAACTACCACGTGGTTGCGGAGGCGCAGAACGTGGAGGTGACGACGGCAGACATGCGGCGCTATAAGGCGCGGATTATCGGCAAAGACCAGAGACACGACCTGGCGCTGCTGCGGATCGAGGGCGGGCAGAATCTTACGCCGGCGGTGCTGGCGGACTCACGGGACCTGGTAGTAGGACAGAAGGTCTACGCGATCGGCAATCCATTCGGGCTGAGCGGCACGATGACGACGGGCATCATCAGCGCAATCCGCTCGATACGGGGTCCGCAGGGGGCGCCGATCGAGAATGCGATCCAGACGGATGCGGCGATCAACCCGGGCAACTCCGGGGGCCCGCTGCTGAATTCGCGGGGCGAGGTGATCGGCATCAATTCGCTGATCGCGACGAACCCGAACCAGGGCGTGGACCAGAGCGCGGGTATCGGCTTCGCGATTCCGATCGATACGGCGAAGGCGGTGCTGGGCGACTTCCAGAAGTATGGGCACGCGCGGCGTCCCTCGTTGGGGATCGTGTCGCTGCCGATCGGGCCGGACCTGGCGGAGCAGATGGGGCTGGCGGCGGACTACGGCGTGCTGATCCAGAAGGTACTGCCGGGCGGGGCGGCGGAGCGCGCCGGGCTGCGCGGCGGCAACCAGACGGCGTACCTGGGCAACCTGCAGATCTTTCTCGGAGGGGATTTGATCGTGGGCATTGACGGCCAGGAGGTGACCAGCACGCAGGACATCAACGCCGTGATGGACAAGCACCAGGCGGGCGATGCGGTAACGGTGACATATCTGCGCGGGCGGCGCAAGCTGACGACGCGGCTTGTGCTGGGTGAAGCGCAGGAGACCCAGGCCTGATTTCTCGCGATGAAACACAGCTGCTCGTGCTAGCCTCATGGGGTTTATGCTGCAAACGGACTCGGTTCTCTCTTCCATTACGCTCGGCTCGCGCCTGCGTTCGCACCTGGCACTCTTCCGGCTCGACCACTGGATCAAGCAGCTATTTGTGCTGCCCGGGGTGGTGACCGCGGTTGCGCTGACCCACGCGGGATTTTCCTGGCCGATGTTCACGCACATTCTGCTGGGGCTGCTGGCGGTCTCGACGGTGGCCAGCAGCAACTACGTGCTGAACGAGCTGCTGGACGCGCCCTACGACCGGCTGCATCCGACCAAGCGTGAGCGGCCGGTGCCGAGCGGGCGCATTCACCTTCCGGCGGCGATCATCCAGTGGATCGGCTCTGGGCTGGCTGGCCTGCTGGTGGCCGATATGGCAGACCGGGGCGTGCTGCTCTCCACAGCGGCGCTGTGGCTGATGGGCTGCCTTTACAACATCAAGCCGATGCGTACCAAGGATGTGCCCTACCTGGACGTGCTGTCAGAGTCGGTGAACAATCCACTGCGCTTCTGCGCGGGCTGGTACATGGTCACCGGGCTGGTGCCCCCGACGTCGCTGCTGCTGAGCTACTGGATGCTGGGAGCATATTTCATGGCGCTGAAGCGGTTCAGCGAGTACCGGCAGATCGGCCCGGAGATCGCAGGCCTCTACCGCAGATCGTTCCAGTACTACACGGAGGCATCGCTGCTGAATTCGGTCTCGTTTTACGCGGCCTCGGCGATGTTGTTTTTCGGCGCCTTCCTTGTGCGGTACCGGGTGGAGCTGATTCTCAGCTTCCCGTTGATTGCGCTGCTGATGGCCTACTACTTCCATCTCTCGTTTGAGAACGACAGCGCAGTGCAGCATCCGGAGAAACTGCTGCGGGAACCGAAGCTGCTGGTGATGGTGGCCGTGTGCGCGCTGCTGCTGTGCGTGCTGATGGCGACGCGGATTGCGGCGGTGGACCGGCTGTTTTCCGGCGTGAGCGCTTAGCCGCTTCAACAAACAGAACGGGTCATAAGCGGCGGCCGCGGTTTATGCAGTGGCCCTGCACCTAACGGCGGACTTGCAGCCTTAAACCGCTGCCCTGCGGCGGCCCATGCCTTTGTGAAGAGCGGCGACGGCGAGGGCGACCAGCAGCAGTCCGAGGAGAGCGAGCAGCAGGCGCTCGTGGGCGAGGACAAGTGCTCCGGTAGAGCTGACCACCTGTGGGCCGTAACGGATGGTGAGCAGCGAGACCGCGGTGAAGCGGACGAGGCGGCCGAGGAAGACGGCCAGCAGGAAGGGTGCGGGGCGCATTTCGAAGACGCCGGCGGCAAAGACGAAGAGCTTCCAGGGCGTGGGCGGCGGGAGCATGGAGGGAATGAGCAGGGCAAGGAACTCCTGGCGCTCGAAGCGGTCGCGCAGGCTCTCATAGCGTGCGCGTTCGATCTTGCTGAGCAGGAAGAGCTCGCCGCCGGCGCGGCCGAACAGAAACGGCAGCAGGCCGCCGATGGCCGAGCCGAGGGCGGCAAGCAGCACGTAGAGGAAGAAGCGATGCGGGTCGGCCCAGGCGTAACCGGCGAGGATAAGGTCCATCGGCACGGGGAGGCTGCTTGCGTCGAGCAGCGCGATGGCACCGGCGCCCCAGAAGCCGAGTGGCTTGAGCACGGTGAGCAGGAGGACCTTGTACTTGAAGAAGAGTGCGGTCAGTCGTTTCAAACGGAAGAATCCAAGGGCGGAGGACTGCCTTTTCTCATCATAACCGCGCGGAACAGCCGGTCCCAGGGCAGCCCGGCTGCCTGCTAACCGTGCCGGGGCTGACCCGCGGGTGACGTGGTGCCGGCGTTGACCATATGCCTGACCTGCCGCGGGTTGTAGCCCTGCTCACGAAGCGTGCGCAGCGCAAGTGCGTCGTGCCGCTTGGCGAGACGCTGGCCCTGGGCGTCGCGGACGAGCTCGCAGTGGTACCAGGCGGGCGGGGTGAGGCCGAGGGCGCGATAAAGGAGAAGCTGGCGGGCGGTGGAACGGAGCAGGTCGGCACCGCGCACGACCTCGGTGATGCGCATGGCGGCGTCATCGACGACGACGGCGAGCTGGTAGGCGGGCACGTCGTCGCGGCGCCAGACGAGGAAGTCCCCGAAGTCGCGGCCGGCGGTGTAGGCGCAGCTGCCGAGCCTGCCGTCGTCAAAAGCGAGGATTTCACCGTACGGAACGCGAAAGCGCCAGTTGAGACCAGCGGTGAGGGTGGCGGTGAGGTTGGCATCCCGGCAGGTACCGGGATAGAGCGGCTCATCCTCATCGTCGTGGGGCGCGGCGGCGGACCGGGCGAGCTCACGGCGCGAGCATCGGCAGCCGTAAAGGTAGCCCCCCTGGAGCAGGACCTGCCAGGCGGCAACGTAGTGCTCGCGCCGCTCGCTCTGGCGGTAGGGCGCGCAGGGGCCTCCGACGTCCGGGCCCTCCTGCCATTCGATGCCCAGCCAGCGCAGGTCTTCGAGCATGGCCCGAGCGAATGCGGGCCGGGAGCGCTGCGGGTCAAGGTCTTCGTCGCGCAGCAGCAGAGTGCCGCCGCAGGCGCGCTGGGCGGCCTGCAAGAAGGTGCGCGCGTGGCCGAGGTGCAGCAGGCCGGTGGGTGAAGGTGCAAGGCGGCCGCGATACGTCACGTGGCAGGTCCGCAGCAGGGCAAGCGCGGCAATGCGGACCGGTCCTTAGCCCCTGGGGGCAAAGTAGCCCTTGCGCGCCCGCACGGTGTACCTGCGGTCGAGGCAGAAGAGATAGATGGTGCGGAAGGCGCCGTTGGCGATAAAATCGGCGGGCTTGTAGACGAGCGCGTACTGGCTGCGCAGCTCGTTCTGGATGTCCTGGAAGCTTAGCGGCATATCCTCGATGCGTTTGGGATAAAAGGCGCGTCCGCCGGTGGCCTCGGCCATCCTGGCGAGGGTATCGTCACCCCGGTCGCGGCTGGGACTGACGTTGGTGTAGATGGCATAGATGATGGTCTCTGCACGCTGGCACTCCTTGATGGCATCGTCCAGAAAAGCGTGGCTCTGGTTGTCGTCGCCGTCGGAGATGAGGACGATGGCTTTGCGCACAGGCTCCTGGCCGCGCGAGCTGAGCAGCTTGTCGCGGCAGGCGGAATAGACGGAGTCGAAGAGGGCAGTGCCGCCACCGGGGCGCATGCTGTTGATGCCATTGGAGAGCAGGTCGAGGTTGTTGGTCCAGTCCTGCTTGTAGTCCGGGGTGACATCAAAGCCCATGATGAAGGCGCGATCGGTCTGGGGTTTGAGGATTTGCAGCAGGAATTCGTTCGACGCCTGCTGCTCAAACTGGAAGCGCTGGCGGATCGAGGTGCTGGTATCAATGAGCACGCCTACGCGAAGAGGCAGGTTCGTCTGCTGAGTGAAGCGGTAGACCTGCGCCGGGGCTTTCTGGTCGTCGAGCAGGGCGAAGTCGCTTTGCTTAAGGTCCTTCACGAAGC
The DNA here is from genome assembly GCA_964421715.1 of uncultured Acidipila sp. Taxonomy (GTDB): domain Bacteria; phylum Acidobacteriota; class Terriglobia; order Terriglobales; family Acidobacteriaceae; genus CAYQYM01. The sequence goes on along the minus strand of CAYQYM010000044.1, from coordinate 5,108 downwards.
GGCCGTGTTTGTCGGTGACGGTGAAGACGAGGTCTACTTCGTTGACCTGGGTGCTGATGGTGAACTGACCCTGCTGACCGTCCTGGCCGGGGACGGGCGGCTGGCCGTTCTGCGGCGCATTTCGTGGCGGTGCGACGTCCGTGGAGGCGGGCGGAAGCTGGCCAGGCACAGGCGCCTGCTGGGTGGTCCGTGGTGTAGGAGCCTGCGCGGATGGAGCCGGTGGTACAGCCGTGGTCTGTGTAGCCGCGGCTGGGGCTTGCGCGGCGGCGAGCAGACTTGAGCATGCCAGCAGGAGTAGAGGAATAGGACGAGGGACAGACGAGCACATGGCCATTGTTTGTGGCTATTCTACAGGGCGGTCGCGCGGATTCCAGCCGGGAATGTGGCTTGGTGGCAGCCAGTGCGGAAGGCTGGCGGGGCGAGCCTGCCGAAGCAGCCCCTTTTGCTAAATTGAGCGTATGTCCACAACTGTCCTTGCTCCGCCGGAGATGCTTGCGAAGTATGAGCCCGTGATCGGGCTTGAGGTTCACGTGCAACTGCTGACGAAGACCAAGGCCTTCTGCGGCTGCTCTAACCAGTTTGGCGCGCCGCCAAACACGCACACCTGTCCGGTATGCCTGGGGCTGCCGGGAGCACTGCCAGTGCTGAATGAGCAGGCGATGGAGTTTGCGGTGCTGGCGGCGCAGGCGCTGCACTGCGAGGTACACGAGCGCTCGATCTTTGCGCGCAAGAACTACTTTTATCCCGACCTGCCGAAGGGTTACCAGATTTCCCAGTTTGACCGGCCGCTGGCTGAGCGGGGATGGATTGACGTGCCGGCGCCGGGCGGCACGAAGCGGATCGGGATTACGCGGCTGCACATGGAAGAGGACGCGGGCAAGAGCCTGCATGACGGGCACGCCGATTCGACGACGCGCACGTATGTGGACCTGAACCGCTGCGGGACGCCGCTGATCGAGATCGTCTCCGAGCCCGATATCCGCGCGCCGGAGGAGGCCTATGAGTACCTGACGCGACTCAAGGAAATCCTGCTTTATACGGCAGTGAGCGACTGCAACATGGAAGAGGGTTCTCTGCGGTGTGATGCGAATGTGAGCGTACGGCTGCGTGGGGCGGAGACGTTCGGTACGAAGGCGGAGGTGAAGAATGTGAACAGCTTCCGCTACATTCGCGCGGCGCTCGACTATGAGATCGAGCGGCAGGTGGAGCTGCTGGAGAGCGGCGGGCGCGTCGTGCAGGAGACGCGGTTGTGGAATGCGGCGGAAGGGCGCACCTACTCAATGCGGTCCAAGGAACAGGCGCACGACTACCGGTACTTCCCGGAACCAGACCTGCCGCCGCTGACGGTCAGCGCCGAGCGCCAGCAGAAGATTGCCGCGAGCATGCCGGAGCTGCCGGAGGCGCGGCGGGCGCGGCTGGTGGAGCAGTATGGGATTACGGCGCAGGACGCACAGACGATTACGGCGACGAGGGCCTTTGCCGATCAGTTTGAAGACGCAGCGCAGGCGGCGAAGAGCCCGAAGCGGGTAGCGAACCTGGTGCAGAGCGAGCTGACGATGCGGCTGCGGGCGGCGGGCCTGGAGCTGGAGCAGTCGCCCATCACAATGCGGGGCGTGGCGCGGGCGGCGGATCTGGCCGAGGAGGGAAAGCTCTCAAGCAAGCAGCTGAAGCAGCTCTTCGATCTTGCGTTCGAGAGGGGCGAGGACTTTGGCGTGGTCTATGAGCGGGAGAGGCCGCAGCAGATCAGCGATACGGAGACAATCGAGAAGATGATCGACGAGGTGATCGCCGCAAATCCGAAGCAGGTGGAGCAGTACCGGGGCGGCAAGAAGACGGTAGCGGCGTTTTTTGTGGGCCAGGTGATGAAGCTCTCCAAGGGGCAGGCGAATCCAGCGCTGCTGAACGAGCTGGTAGCGCGGAAGCTGGACGCGTGAGCCGGGCCCGGGCTTTGCATGAAATACTGAGCACGTGCACGCGGAAGACGTTTTAGAGCGCATATTGACACGCACACGGGCGACGGTGGCCGCGCGGCGCGGTGCCGTCCCTATGGTTGCGTTGGAGCGGCGGGCCGCAGGGCACACCCCGCGCGGGTTTGCGCAGGCGCTGCGGGCCGCATCCGCCGCGGGACCTGCGATTCTGGCCGAGCTCAAGAAGGCGTCCCCGTCTAAGGGACTGCTCCGGGAGAGCTTTGACGCGGCGGCGCTGGCGCGCGAGCTCGAAGAGGATGGGGCCGCGGCGCTGTCCGTGCTAACGGACGAGCCTTTCTTTCAAGGCAGCCTGCGGACTCTTGAGCTGGCCTCCGGGGCCTCTTCCCTTCCCTGCCTGCGAAAGGACTTCATCGTGGACGAGTACCAGATCGTGGAGGCGCGCGCGCACGCGGCGGACGCGATTCTGCTGATTGCGGCCGCGCTGAGCGAAGCGGAGCTGAAGCGGTTTACCGAGGCGGCACATGCACTTGCGCTGGACGTGCTGTGCGAGGTGCATACGCGCGAGGAGCTTGAGCGTGTGGCGCACCTGGGCTGTGACCTTTACGGAGTAAATAATCGCGACCTGAAGAGCTTTGGGGTGCGGCTGGAGACTAGCCTCGAGCTGGCACCGCTGCTGCCGTCTTCGGCGGTGAAGGTGGCGGAGAGCGGCATTGCGGGTGCGGCGGACGTGGCGAGGTTGCGGCAGGCGGGCTTCGATGCGTTCCTGGTGGGCGAGCGGCTGATGCGGGAGGCCGCGCCTGGAGCAGCCTTGCGGGCACTGTTGGCCGGGGAGCTTTAGCGCGATGTGGATCAAGATCTGCGCCAACACTACGCTTGAAGACGCACAGCTTGCGGCGGAGGCCGGGGCGAACGCGGTGGGGTTCATCTTCGCGCCGAGCCCGCGTCAGGTGACGCCGGACGCAGTACGAGCGATTACGCCGCGGCTCCCGCGGAACGTGGAGAAGTACGGCGTATTTGTAAATGCCGGCTTTGAGGAGATTGTTGAGACGGTGCAGCACGCGGGGCTAACGGGCGTGCAGCTGCACTCGAGCAATGAGTCCGGGCTTGCGCTGCGGCTGCGCGAGCACTTTGCGGAGTTGCCTGTGCGGGGGCGGCTGGGGCTGCTGCACGTGCTGCATTACGGGCCCGCGTTTGCGGCGCAGATGTTGGAACTGCGGCAGGACCACGCGGTAGATGCGGTTCTGGTGGATTCGCGGACGGCGAGAGCGGTGGGCGGCACGGGGCTGCGCTTTGATTGGCAGGCGGCGAGCCGGAGCTTCCTGGCGGCGGCGCCGCATCTGCGGCTGGTTGCAGCCGGAGGACTTTCCCCGGAGAATGTGGCCGAAGCGATTTACACGCTGCAGCCCTGGGGCGTGGACGTGTCCAGCGGAGTGGAGGCGGCGCCCGGGCGCAAGGACACGGCCCGGGTACGCGAATTTGTCGCCGCGGCACGGGCTGCCTTTGCGCAGACGAAGGCGATGCCCGGCATGGCGTGATAGCGGGCGCGTGCTTCCGTTGTAACCTTGCAACAGAGGCAATCCGCGATGGCAACCACCGTTCCCGACACAGCAGCAACGGCAACTCCCGGCAGATTTGGCGCATATGGCGGACGGTATGTACCGGAAACGCTGATGGCCGCCCTGCAGGAGCTCGAGCACGCCTACGCGGCGGCGCAGGCGGACCCGGCGTTTCACGCCGAGCTGGACACGCTCCTGCACGATTACGCGGGACGTCCGACGCCGCTCTACTTTGCCAGGCGGCTGAGTGAGCAGCTGGGCGGCGCGAAGATTTATCTGAAACGCGAGGATCTGCTGCATACCGGCGCGCACAAGATCAACAACTGCCTGGGACAGGGGCTGCTGGCGAGGCGGATGGGCAAGCAGCGTGTTATCGCGGAGACGGGCGCCGGGCAGCACGGGGTGGCCACGGCGACGGTGTGCGCGTTGCTGGGCCTGGAGTGCATTGTCTACATGGGCGAGGAGGACATGCGCCGGCAGGAGCTGAATGTTTACCGGATGCGCCTGCTGGGGGCGGAGGTGCGGGGCGTCAACTCGGGCTCGTGCACGCTGAAGGACGCCATCAACGAAGCGATGCGCGACTGGGTGACGAACGTGCGCACGACGCACTACCTGCTGGGCAGCGTGCTGGGCGCGCATCCTTACCCGACGATGGTGAGGGACTTTCATCGCGTGATCAGCCGGGAGGCACGGCGGCAGATGCTTGAGCGCGAGGGGCGGCTGCCGGACGCGGTGATTGCGTGCGTGGGCGGCGGATCAAATGCGATCGGCGCGTTCTTTGAGTTCATTCCAGATGAGAGCGTGCGTCTGATTGGCGTGGAGGCAGGCGGGCGCGGCAAGGCGCTTGGCTCGCACGCGGCGCGGTTTGAGGGCGGTGTGCCGGGCGTGCTGCAGGGCACCTACTCCTACGTGCTGCAGGATGAAGCCGGGCAGGTGGCGCTGACGCATTCGGTGTCGGCGGGGCTGGACTATGCGTCGATTGGGCCGGAGCACGCGGCCCTGCATGACTCGGGCCGCGCCGAGTATGTCTCGGCAGACGATGCTGCAGCGCTGGCGGCGACGATGCGCCTAGCCCGCACGGAGGGCATTCTGCCGGCACTCGAGAGCGCGCATGCGGTGGCGGAGTGCCTACGGGTTGCGCCACGGATGGCGGCCTATGACATACTGTTAGTCAACATTTCCGGCCGGGGCGATAAAGACATGGGCATACTGGCGCGGGAGCTTGATCTAAAGGGAGCTTGAGAAGAGCACGATGGCGATCCGCTTTGCCGAAAAGCCGGGACTGGTGATTTATCTAACAGCCGGCGACCCTGACCTGGACACGACGCGGGCGATGGCGCTGGCGGCGATCGACGCCGGAGCGGACGTGCTGGAACTTGGGGTTCCGTTCAGCGATCCGCTTGCGGACGGGCCAGTGATCCAACGGGCGAGCGAGCGGGCGCTGAAGAACGGCACGCGGCTGGCGGACTTTCTGCGGCTTGCCGGCGAGTTGCGGCTGCCGCGCCCGGATACGGGGCTGGTGATCTTCTCCTACTCCAACCCGCTGCTGCGCCATGGGCGTGAGCGCCTCTGTGCAGAGGCCACGTCCACCAGGGCTGAGCGCGGTCTGGTGCAGGACATCGAC
>CAYQYM010000043.1:0-11378 GCA_964421715.1 uncultured Acidipila sp. | reverse complement strand
CTTCCGGGCTGCGGGGCAGCATCCGGCTTGCCGTTCAGGGTAAGAGAGGCCTGCTGCGCCCAGCCGGGAACGCGCAGCAGCAGCGGAAACCGGACCGGGCGGTCTGCACGCACCGTGCAGCGCACGCGGCCGCGAAACGGGTACTCGGTCTCGACCACAAGCCGCACCGGTGTGCCGTGCAGCGTCAGGGCCGCCTCGCAGGGCGCGTAGGCGGCCAGCACGGCGCCCTCATCGGAGGTGCGCATCACCAGGCTCGCGGCGAGCTTGGGCCAGCCCTGGTGGTAGTTTGCCGTGCAGCAGCCGAAGTTTGGTTCAAGACCATAGATGTTTGACTCCGGGCCGTCCGTCGTCCAGGGCTTGCGATGCAGGCTCACCTCCACCTGGTTGGGCTGCTGGTTGTACTGGTGAGCCCACATGTTGTCAGTGAACGCGCCGGGCAGCGCGTTGTAGGCGATCTTTTCGAGCCTGTCCGCAAGCGCCGCATCACCCAGAATCGCCAGCGACTGTTCGAGCGAGTACATCGCCTCGACCACCGTGCAGAGCTCCGTGCCCTGGGAGGGGTTGCGCCCGGCAAAGTGCTCGTCCGCGGAGAAGATGCCGTTCGGCAGCCCGTGGTAGCGGTCCAGCTCGGCGAGTTGATGAGTAAGCGCCGCGCGGTCCTGCTGGCTGCCGGTGATGCGATACCAGACGGGCGAGGCCTTGAGCGCCATGGCGTTGTTCACACCGTGGCTCTGCATGGCGCGGTCGTTGTTCTCCACTCTGTTTAGGCCCAGGTACTCTGCCGTGCAGGGCACGGTGAAGGGAAAGCCGGCAAACTCCGCCTGCCAGTCGTGACCCTGCTGGTGCAGCAGCCTGGCCAACTCCATCAGCCTGGGGTCAGGCCGGCGGTCGTAGAGCCAGAGCACCATCAGCACCTCGTCCTGCCAGCGGTAACGGCCCCAGTCTTTGAGCGGGCGCTGCGGCAGTTGCCCCTGCTGGTAAGCGAAGTAGCGGGCCATCGCAGTAGGAACCCGCGGGTCGCCGGTGGCCTCATGAAATTGCGCCAGCACCTTCAGCATCACCATGCGCGGCCACCAGTCGTTGTTGGAGACCGGCCCCAACATCCCGTCCGGCCGCTGCGTCGTCAGTGTCCACTCCACAAAGCGCGTGGCCAGCTGCTTCAGCCGCGCGTCGTCCAGCAGCCACGCCAGCGGCACCAGGCCGTCAAGAAAATACGGACCCCGCTCCCAGGATTCGCCCGTGCCGCCCAGCCAGCCGCTGTTCGGTCCCACATCGGGCCAGATGTTATGGAGGTGGCCGCTGAGGCCGGTAGCCTGAATCGTGAGCTGGTCACGCAGCCAGCCGCGCGGCTGAATGGCACCGAGCGGCAGCGGACGAAACACCGGCGGCACCGGAGAAATAGACTGCGCGGCTGCAGGACTGGCCGCACGTAGGCTGCTGCGCGCCGATGCCATGGCTGCCACGGTAGCCGCCTGCCTTAGGAACTCTCTGCGAGAGGTTGGCTTCATCGGATTCGCCCCGACCTGCCTTAAGCCTATGACAGGTTTGCACCCGATGCATAGTGCAGAGGGACTAATCCGGCGGCAGATCAGGCGAAGGCAGAGCCCGCCCGGCTGCGTGCGATAACCCCGTAGTCCAGCAGCTCGACCTCAGGCGCGAGGTAGCCATCGCGAACCGGCTCTTCCCGCATCAGGTCCGTGCTCAGATATTTCTTGTTGTCGTCGCAGAAGATGGTGGCCACCACGGCACCAGGCCCCAGCCTCTCCTGCGCCTTGAGCGCTGCCAGGAAGTTGCACCCGGAAGAGATGCCCACGCCCAGGCCCAGCGACGCAGCCAGCTTCTGCGCCATGAGGATCGAGTCACCATCGGAGACAGCGATCACCTCGTCCAGTTCGTCGAGCTTGACGATCTGCGGAATGAACTCGTCCGAGATGCCCTGGATGCGATGCGCGCCCACCTTGTAGCCGGTGGTCAGCGTGGGCGATTCGGCGGGCTCTGCAGGAAAGACGCGCGTTCTGAGCTCCTCGCCGCGCAGGCACTCCAGCATGCCCATTACTGTACCGCCGGTACCCACGCCGGCGGTGAAGGCGTCGGGCACGAGGTCAATCGAGGCAAGCTGCGCCAGCAGCTCCGGCCCGGTGGTGAGCCGGTGCGCCTCTGCGTTATCGCCGTTGGCAAACTGTCGGGGAAGGAAGATGCTCGCGTCTGCCCGTGCCCGCTCCTCGGTCCTGCGAATACTGCCCAGGAAACCGCCCTCGGCCCTTGAGACCGGCACCACCTCCGCGCCGTAGCTGCGGATCAACTGCACGCGTTCGCGGCTCATCCAGTCTGGCATGTAGATCACGACCCGGTGGCCGAGCGCACGGCCAATCGCGGCCAGCGCAATCCCGGTGTTGCCGCTCGTGGCTTCAACAATTGTGTCGCCCGGCTTGAGCGCTCCGCTGCGTGCAGCACAGCGCAGGATGTGCAGCGCCATGCGGTCCTTGATGGAGCCAGTCAGATTCAGGTACTCGGCTTTAGCGTAGATGCGCCGCACACGTCCCTTGAAGCGAAAGGCGATTTGCAACAGCGGGGTATTTCCCACCATCTGCGTCAGCGAGGCGCAGCGTTCGATTGGGCAATTCTCGACCATATCGGCAGCCACTGCCCTACGCTATAGATTCAGAACCACGACTGGAAGTAGAAATGTATGGCAACATAACGTTGCGGAATTATAATTTAAGGTGTCAACCCTACAAAATCTACAATTGTAAGGAGGTCCACACGCATGCAGCCACCGCTTGACCATATTGACCGCGAGATTCTGGCCGAGTTGCAGGCCAACGCCCGCGTGTCGTTCGCTGAACTGGGGCGACGCGTCGGACTCTCCACCCCCTCCGTCATCGAGCGCGTGCGGAGGCTGGAAGATGCGGAAGTGCTGCTCGGTTACCACGCGGAGATTGACGCGGTAAAGATCGGTCTGCCCGTACGGGCCATTGTCAAGATCACGCTCGCCGGTGACCGACTGGTGAAATTCGCAGCGACGGTGGGCCGCATACCGGAGGTGATCGAATGCCACCGGGTAACAGGGCCGGAGTCCTACATCGTGCAGGTGGCGGTGCGCGACGTGGCGCACCTGGAGCAGGTGATCGACTCGATGATGCCCTACGTGGCCACCAACACTTCGATGGTGCTCGCCTCGCCTGTGCGCGGCTCGCGGCTGCTCTCGACACTGGCGCGCGCCTGGACCAAGCAGCGCAAGCACAAGCGCTAAACCGGCCGCGGTGTGAGGGCAAAGCATTCCCGCACAACGTAGGCCGAACCAGCCGGGCCGGGAATGCTCTCGTAGAGCAGCAGCTCGGCCGCGGTGAAGGAGAGGGAACCCAGCGGGCGCAGCAGCCTGGTCTTCAGCTCCTGCAACGGGCGGCCTTGTTTTCGGCCGCGCACCCGCGCCAGAGTGATGTGCGGGCGATATGGCCGGGACTCCGGCTGAAACCCGCACGCGGCACTCCGAGTCATCGTGAGCTGGTGGAGCGACGCGAGCTGCGGCGAGATTTCAACGCCGGCATAAAAGATGCCCGCGCGATCAAAGAAGCCGGAGCCCCTGATTCCGACAGGAACGGCTGCGGACTCCAGCTGCCGCAGTTGCGAAACGAGGCAGTCGTACTGCTCCCCGGTAGCCGCTCCCAGAAACTGCACCGTCACGTGCCAGCTCTCCATCGCGGACCAGCGCAGGCCGTCATCGGCGGCGCGCAGGCGCAGCGTAAAGCTCAGCAACTCCTCGGCGATAGGAGGGGGCAGTGCAAGTCCGGTGAAGAGGCGCATGCTTCAATCGCTCGAAGTGTGGTCGAGGATGATGCGCCAGCCCTCCGGCTCCTTCTCCCAAACCAGCGAGAAGATGCCGCCTGCGTCGCCGCCGGAAGCCTTGCTGCGCGTGAGGTGAAAGCGCCCGGTTACGACGGCGTGGCTGCTGCCGAGCATGCGCACGTCCAGCGCGGTGAAGGCGAGCTGGCCCATAGCCTCGCGATCCGGGTATTTCTTCTTGTAACGGCTGAGGATCTGTCGGTAGCCGTGCTCGATCTGCTTGCCGAGGAACGTGGTTTCGGGCGAATCGTGATAGGAGCGCATGAACGCGCGCACATCGCCGCGGTTCCAGTCGAGTACCTGCTGGGCCATCGCACAGCGGATAGCTGCCGGGGCTTCCTCGGCCAGCAGGTGCGTGGCCCCGGCGCCGCTGGCGGCAACTGCGAGCACCAGGGCGCTGAGCAGGCTTCGTTTTCCATGTCTGCGCAAGCGGCATTCCCTCCTTCTTTCGGGCCTTCGGCTTGAAGGCATTATCCTAGATGTCATCGCATGAGCGCACAAATTTCAGTCCAGCTTCCCGACGGCTCGGTTCGACAGTTCGAGCGCGGGGCCACTCCGTTTGCCGTGGCCAGCAGCATCTCACCCCGGCTCGCCGCCGCCTCAGTTGCAGCACGCATAGCGCCGCTTGCCGGCGCGGAGGCAACGGCGGCCGCCGCGGGCGAGACGACGGCCGAGGCCGCCATGTATGCCGCTGCGGACCTGGGAGCGGAGCGCATCGTGGACCTCTCTGCGCCGCTGAACGAGGACGTGCGCCTGGCGCTGCTGACGGACAAGGACCCGGACGCTCTCAAGGTGCTGCGTCACTCCGCCGCGCACGTGCTGGCCACGGCGGTGCTCGAGCTCTTCCCCGATACAAAGCTTGGCCACGGCCCGGCTACAGACACGGGCTTCTTCTACGACTTCTACCGACCCACGCCTTTCACCCCGGAGGACCTGAAGCTGATTGAGGGCCGCATGGCGGAGGTGGTCGCGCGCGATGAGCCGTTCGTTCGCGAGTTCCAGCCGCGCGAAGAGGGACTGGCGCGCTTCAGGGCTGACGACGACTTCATGAAACTGCACTTCGTCGAGCGCTTCACGCAGCCGGGCGAGCAGATTTCGCTTTACCGCAACGGTCACTTTGTAGACTTCTGCCGCGGTCCGCACGTGCCCTCCACCGGACGCGTCAAGGCATTCAAGGTGACGAACCTGGCGGGTGCCTACTGGCTGGGAGACGAGAAAAACCCGCAGCTGCAGCGCATTTACGGGACGGCCTTCTTCTCGCAAAAGGAACTGGACGCGCACTTCGCGCGGCTGGAAGAGGCGGCACGGCGCGACCATCGCGTGCTGGGCAAGCAACTGGACCTGTTCTCCATCCAGGAGATCGCCGGCGCGGGTCTCATCTTCTGGCACCCGAAGGGCGCCATGATCCGTAAGATCATGGAGGACTGGATGCGCGAAGAGTGTATCCATCGCGGTTACGATATTGTTTACACGCCGCACGTGATGCGCGTGGAGCTGTGGAAGACCAGCGGACACGAGGGTTTCTACTCGCAGAACATGTTCACCCCGATGGAGCTGGATGACGCCGACTACCGGCTGAAGCCGATGAACTGCCCCGGCCACATCCTGATTTACAAGTCGCTGCCGCGCAGCTACCGCGACCTGCCGCAGCGCTACGCCGAGCTCGGCAACGTGTACCGCTATGAACGATCCGGCACCATGCACGGACTACTGCGCGTGCGCGGCTTTACGCAGGACGACGCCCACATCTTCTGCACGCCGGAGCAGATTGAAGACGAGGTGGTGGCCTGCATCGACTTTGCGCAGGCCGTGCTCCACACCTTCGGCTTCAAGGAGTTCCAGGTGGAGCTCTCTACCTGGGACCCGAACGACCGCAAGAGCTACGCGGGGTCTGTCGACAAGTGGGAGCTGGCCATCCGTTCGCTCCAGAGAGCGCTTGAGCGCAAGGAGATTCCCTACAAGACGATTCTCGGCGAGGCGGCGTTCTACGGCCCGAAGATCGACGTCAAGCTGGTGGACGTGCTCGGGCGGCTCTGGCAGCTCTCCACCGTGCAGTTCGACTTCAACCTGCCGGCGCGTTTCGAGCTTGAATACGTGGGGGAGGACGGCGAACGCCACCAACCCGTGATGGTGCACCGGGCGCTCTTCGGCTCCGTGGAGAGGTTTTTCGGCGTACTGATTGAGCACTATGCCGGAGCGTTTCCGCTGTGGCTTGCGCCGGTGCAGGTGGGGCTGGTGCCCATCAGTGAGCGTCACCTGGACTACGCGAGGCGCGTCGAGGAGCAGCTCAAGGCAGCGGGCCTGCGCGTGGAACTGGATGCGCGCAATGAGAAGATGAACGCCAAGATTCGCGACTTCACCCTGCAGAAGATCCCTTACGTGCTGGTGATGGGCGACAAGGAGGCGGAGGCTGGCGCGGTGAGCGTGAGGACGCGCGGCAAGGGCGACCAGGGCAGCGTGCCGCTCGCCGGATTTATTGCCAGGGCAGCGGAGCTGGTCACGGCAAAATCCGTCGAGCTGTAAATCACTTCGTCACGGCGTGCCTCCAGAAGGAGAGGGGCGTCTGCATGGCGGCCGCATGCTGCGGGTGGCTGTTCAGCACCTGCTCCAGCGCGTCCAGCAGTGCCCGGGCCTCCTCGTCCAGCCCCAGCAGGGTGAGGGAGCGCAGAATGCGCGTAATACGCAGGTGATTGTGGTTGGCCGGGGTGAGCCAGTGGAGCGCCTGCCGTGGGAAGTCCTGCGCTCGCACTACGCGCACCTGTTTGCGCTCTCTGATGAGTTTTAGCCCGTAGAACGAGAGCATGCGGACGAACGCCGCCGAGAGCATGGCGCGCAGCTCAGGGCTGCGGCGAAATTCGGCGATGTCTTGCTCGTCGAGCACCGGAGCGGCAGGGTTGGCGCCGCTGCGCTCTACGAGCGGAAAGAGCCACTGGACGAACGTGTGCACGGCCTCGATCTGCTCGTCGGGCCAGGCGAGGATCTGGGCGAGGCCATAGCCTTCGTCCGTGGGCCGCGTTCGACGATAAAAGTCGATAAGTCTGGACAAGGGTACGCCTCCACTTCGGCCTGCGCCTTCCTGGCCCTGGCTACCGCAGGCATTCTATTTCCATGGGCAGCAACTTCGAGCAGGAGTGAACACGGGCCACGCCAGCTTACACCTTGAAGGTTTAACCCAGGCCTAAGGGGGTCGGGATACCCTTCAGCGCAGCCGCTCGATCACTTCGGGGCGAATGAGGTAGAGAAAGAAGACCAGGTTCACGCCAGCCATGACGATCGCGGGCAGCTGGTGCAGGTGAAGGACGAGGTAGGTGCCGTAGGACATGGAAAGGAAGGCTGCGCCCAGGGCCAGCGCCCAGCCCCAGCGGCGCTGCTGCAGTAGCCCGCGGGCGGCGGCGGCAAAGAGTGCGCTGAAGACGGTGGCGATCATAGGGAGCCGGTGCGTCACGACGCCGTAGAGGCCGAGGAAGCAGAGCGCAACCATCCAGAGGGCGATGATGGCCATGCCCGGCAGAGGACCTTTGAGCTCGCCGGAGCCAGGAGTTGCATTCCTGGAGAGTGAGTTCATAGGGTGTGCAGGTAATCGAGCAGGTGTGCCAGCTCCTCGTCGCCAAGCGTGTTCTGGAAGGCGGGCATAGTGCCGCGCCCGCGGAGGATGGTTGCGGCCACGCGGGCGTCACTTGGAGGCGCGCCACTGGGCAGGTATGGCTTGCGGTAGAGCCCCAGCAGGCCTGGCCCGTGCAGACCGGCGCCGCTGTTGGCGTAGTGGCATCCGGCGCAGTGGGTACGAAAGACGGCGTAGCCGGCGGACTCTTCCGGCGTGAGCTGGCTGAGCGGCATGGAGGGCGCGAGCGAGGGTCTGCAGCCTGCGAACAAAAGGGTCACCGTGACGAGACAAACTGAGGCAAAGAGGCGCACTGCTATCCATCATAGCGGGAGACGCCCAGCGGAAAAGTGTGGCGCATCCGACAGGAAACCGCCACAGCGGTCCAGCCCATTGAGAATGTCGCGGGTACACGGGTTGCTACTTGTATGGGCGTGCGGGCGGCAGTAGTGTCGAAGATGCTCTGCTTCTCCGCACTTCTGTTCATGCGCTGTCCTTACATTCTGCTGTCGGCTTCCCTGCTGCTCACCGCGTTGCCTGCGCACGCGGCGCGGCATCGTCATGCCCGGCATTCTTTGCGCCACGTGCATCGGGTCCGGCTGGAGACAGAGCGCCCCTCGCCTTCCGTGACCATTGACCCGGTGCCGCTGCGGCGAGTGCCCTACCTGCCGCCGCTCAAGGGTTCCTACAAATCGCTGGTACGGCAGAATGAGCGCAACGAGTCGGAAGGCCTGAAGCGCATTGCCGATAACGCGGCCCTGATGAGCCTGCGCCGGGCGAGCGCGATTGTGCCGCTGCCGGTGAACGCCGGCCTGCGTGTGGACGAGCGCCTGCCGGGCGACCGCCGCTACTGCCGCCCCTGGACGGCGCGCTTCCTGGTGGACCTGGGACGCGCCCATGCAGAGCGTTTTCACCGCGCGCTGCAGGTGAACTCCGCCGTGCGCACGGTGACCTACCAGCGGCACCTGCTGCGGGTGAACGGCAATGCCGCTCCGGCGGAGGGTGACGTGGCCTCGCCGCACCTGACCGGCGCCACTGTTGACATCGCCAAGAAGGGCCTCTCGAACGCAGAGGTGGCCTGGATGCGGGCCTGGCTCTCTGCATTGCAGGCCGCGGGCAAGATCGACGTGGAAGAGGAATTTCAGCAGGCCTGCTTCCACATCACGGTATACAAGGCCTACGTGCCGCAGACAACGCGCAGGCACGCACCCAGCAGTGCGCTGCTGGCGGCCGCAATACGGTAGGCGCGCCGTGCATCGAAAAATTTATCGCGCTGACGGGCAGAGACGGGGTAGAATCCCGCCAACCTGAGAAACCTCCCGAGGAGCCGATGAGCAACCTAGCACCAGCCGCACCCCAGACAGCAGGCCTGAGCCAGATGCAGCGGGTGACCGCTACCTTTGCCGCGCCCTCGAAGCTGGCCGGGGACATCCTGCGCAGCTCAAACTGGATCGTTCCCTTCCTGATCATGGTGGTGGTGAGCGTCTCGTTCGCCTTCGCTGTGCAGGCGAAGGTTGGCTGGGAGCGCACCTCGGACAACATGATCCGGCAGAATCCAAAGGCCGCCGAACAGATGGCGCAGGCGCCGCCGGAGCGCCAGGCGGCCATCCACCAGTTCTCCGTCAACAGCACGAAGGTGGCCAGCTACGGCGGCTCGATCTTCGGGCTCATCTTCACGGCGGTCTTTACGCTGCTGGTGTGGCCCACGGTGAATTTTCTCTTCGGCGGTACGGCAAAGTTCGGCCAAATCTTCGCCGTCTTCATGTACTCGGGGCTCATCAGCTACAGCCTGCGCTACCTGCTGGCCATCATCGCACTCTTCGCCGGGGTGGCGCCGGAGTCGTTTCTGCTGCAGAACCCGGTGGGCACTAACATCGGCTATTACCTGCCGATGGACTCGCCGGCGTGGCTGCTTTCACTCGCCGGCCAGGCGGACATCTTCCAGATCTGGGCGCTGGTCGTCGCGACCATCGGAATTGCGATTGTAGCGCGCATCAGCAAAGCGCAGGCGGCAACGGCGGTCTTCGCCTGGTGGTTGATCTTTATCCTGGTTCCGGCAGGGCTGGCGGCGGCTCGCGGCTAGCAAGCCCGAGCAGAAGTGGGAGCACGATGGCTCCCCTTCTGCCTTGAATCCAGAAAGCGGGCTAGACGGTTTGCGCGGCCTGCTCGCCGGCCCTGAGTGACGCGTGCATACGACGGTTCCCGTGGCTGGCCTTCACGAATGCCGAGAAGAGCGGGTGCGGCTCCAGCGGCTTTGACTTGAACTCGGGGTGGAACTGGCAGCCGAGGAAGAACGGATGCCCAGGCAGTTCCACGATCTCGACGTAGGTGGCGTCCGGCGTGGTGCCGGTGATGCGCAACCCTGCCCCGGTAAGCAGTGGCTCATATTCTCGATTGAACTCGTAACGATGGCGATGGCGTTCGCTGACCTCGGTCGCGCCGTAGGCATTCGAGGCGAGCGACTCCGGCTCCAGGATGCAGGTCCAGGCACCCAGGCGCATGGTGCCGCCCATCTCTTCCACCCCGGTAAGCTCGCGCAGCTTGTAGATGATGCGGTGCGGCGTCGCCGGGTCAAACTCGCTGGAGTTGGCGCCGGCGAGTCCGCAGACGTTGCGGGCGAACTCGATGCAGGCCGTCTGCATGCCGAGGCAGATGCCAAAGTAAGGCACGCCGTTCTCGCGTGCGTAGCGGATTGCGTTCAGCATGCCTTCAATGCCACGTTTGCCGAATCCTCCGGGCACCAGGATGCCGTCGAAGCCAGCAAGCTGCTCGGCGTAGTTCGCCGACTGCAGGCCCTCAGCCTCGAGCCAAGTGACGCGCAGCCTGAGCCGGTGCGCGAGCGCGCCGTGAACCAGCGCCTCTTTGAGTGACTTGTAGCTGTCCTCATATTCGACATACTTGCCGACGATGGCAATCGAGACCTCGTCGTCCGGGTAATAGCAGCGCTCCACCAGCGCCTGCCAGCGGGAGAGGTCGGCGGGCTTTGTCTCCAGGTGCAGGTACTTGAGCGCCAGCGCGTCCACGCCCTCTTGCGCAAAGACGAGCGGCACCTCGTAGATGGAGTTCACGTCCTTGGCGGTGATCACGGCCTGGTCTTCGAGATTGCAGAACAGCGCGATCTTGCCCTTGATCTCGCGCGAGAGGAAGCGGTCCGTGCGGCAGAGCAGGATGTCGGGCTGAATGCCGATCGAGAGCATCTCCTTGACGGAGTGCTGTGTCGGCTTGGTCTTCAGCTCCTGCGCGGCGGAGATCCAGGGCACCAGCGTGACATGGACAAAGACCGTGTTCTCGCGGCCGAGCTCCTGGCGCATCTGGCGAATGGCTTCAAGAAACGGGAGCGACTCGATGTCGCCCACCGTGCCGCCAATCTCGACTATGGCGACATCGCAGTCGGAGGCCACCTTGCGCATGGCCGCCTTGATTTCATTGGTGACGTGTGGAATTACCTGGACCGTCTTGCCAAGGTAGTCGCCGCGGCGCTCCTTGGTGATGATCTGCTCGTAGATGCGCCCGGTGGTGAGGTTGTTATCGCGGCTGAGGCGCGCGTGCGTGAACCGCTCATAGTGGCCGAGGTCGAGGTCGGTCTCCGCGCCGTCGTCGGTCACAAAGACCTCGCCGTGCTGGAAGGGAGACATCGTGCCGGGGTCGACGTTGAGATAGGGGTCAAACTTCATGAGGTTGACGCGGAGGCCGCGGCTTTCAAGCAGACAGCCGAGGGAGGCCGCCGCCAGCCCTTTGCCAAGGCTGGACACGACACCGCCGGTCACAAAGATGTACTTTGCGGACATTGCTGCGTCACCTTCTCAGATTGTGTGGAGTTGGCGTACCGGGTGGGCACGATTGAGTATCGCAGAATTTAGGGCTGGATGGAAGACTGCCCGGGGGCCACCGCTAGCGGCCGCTGTCCTCACCCAGCCTGAGCACCGCCAGGAAG
>CAYQYM010000042.1:0-11609 GCA_964421715.1 uncultured Acidipila sp. | reverse complement strand
CCCATGGCGGCGCCCACCTGCTTGCCGTCCCGCCTGGTGTCCAGCATGAAGCAGTTGCTCACAGATGGTATAAAGCTGTAGTTGTTCGCCGCGAGCCACTCGAAGGTTGCGGCACGTGTACTGCTGTTGATCTTCTTGCGCTCTGGCACCAGGCCCGGCTGCTCCAGGCTCACCGCGGCAGCAGCCACGGCCATGATGGGAAGGCTGTTCGCGCTGTAGGTGTTGAGCCTTGCTACCAGATCTGGCCGACCAGCCGCAAAGCCGCACCGCATCCCGGCCATGCCGTACAGCTTTGAAAAGGTACGCAGCACGATAAGATCTTTGCCGGCGCGCACCAGGTCCAGCACGGAAGGCTCGTCGCTGAAATGGATGTAAGCCTCATCGACCAGCAGGATGGACCCGGCAGGCTTGTTCGCCAGCATCCATTCGATCTCTTCGCGCGGCGTGATGGTGCCGGTGGGATTGTTCGGGTTGCAGATATAGTACAGTCCACCATTGGGAGCGGCCTTTACCATGGCGCGCACGTCGTGCGCGTGTGTGGAGGTGAGTGGCACCTTCACAATCTGTGCGCCGTTCATCGTGGCCGCGTACATGCCTGCCTCATAGCCGGGATCAGCCGTGACATAAGGGCGATTCTTGCTGGTGAAGGCGAGGACGCTGTAGTGGAGGGGCTCGCTTGAGCCGCAGTAGACCTGCAGATACTCCGGCTTCAGGTCCTCCTGGCGGCAGAAAGTATCGATGAGTTTCTGTGTCAGGTCGAAGTTGTAGCGACCGCCCTCTGGAATCAGCGACGAGATGGTACGACAGGCCTCGGAGCTCGGGCCGAGCGGGTTTTCATTCGCGTCAATGCGGATGCCGCCCGGCTGATCGTGCCTGGAGGTCATCGGGCGCTGCGCCAAGGCAAGGTTGGCCTCCGTGAGAATCGGCATCGCCGCGGCGAATGTGCCGGTCAGGCGAAGAAAATTGCGGCGCGACAGGGTGTTCTGCATGGGCGTCCATCCTTTTAAAAGTGGAAGTTGAGACCGCAGCTTCGATCACCAGATACTTTATGCTTAGAGAGGCTCTGTACGCAGAAAATTGTCGAGGAAGCATTCGCGTCCTTCGGCTCACCTGCTGGTTGGCCGCCGCCGGATATTTGCAGGCACAACGGAGATAATCGCCTGTATATTGTTGCCACCATGGTTACAGACAAAAAGCAGGATTTAAGCAATCACACTCGGTTTGACCCGGCGTTTCACTTCTTTGCCGTGCCACTCATGGTACTGAATGTGATCGCATGCATCGTCCACCTGGTGCGGCACCACGACTGGTTTGCGGCCTGGGGCGTGGTGATGTCCCTCGTGTTGCTGGTGGTGGTCTTCCTTGTCCGCATCTATCCACTGAAGGTACAGGACCGGGTCATCCGCCTGGAAGAGCGCCTGCGGCTGGGCGGTCTGCTGCCGGAGAGTGCGCGTCCGCAGATTGCCAGGCTCACGGAACGCCAGCTCGTAGCGCTGCGCTTTGCTGGGGATGGCGAGGTGGCTGCGCTGGCGATAGAGGCGGCAGAGCAGAACCTGTCTCCGGCGGAGATAAAGAAGCGCATTCGTGACTGGCGGGCTGACTACTGGCGCGTATGACGGCTCAGGCCTGCTGCTTGGCTTCGAGCTCTGCCCAGCGGCTGTAGAGCTGCTCTACGATCTGCTCCTGCTGGGTTAGGGCCGCAAGTGCGGCCTGCAGCCGGACGGAGTCGGTGACGACGGCGAAGTCTTCAAGCAACGCCTTGCGGGTGGCCAGTTCCTGCTCGGCCTCCGCGATGCGCTCTTCCATGCCCGCAAACTCACGCGCTTCAAGATAGGAGAGCTTTTTCTTCTGCGCCGCTGCCGGCATCGGCTGCTGCGCGGAAGCCGGCGTGCGTTCTGCGGCGGGCTGCGCGCCTGCGTCTAACCACTCCTCCCACTGTGCATAATCCGCAAAGCGCTCGGCGTGACCCCTGCCATCGAGCCCCAGTACGGTATTCGTTACGCGATCCAGCATGTAACGATCGTGGGTGACGAGGACGAGCGCTCCGGGATACTCCAGCAGCGCCTCTTCCAGCACCTCCAGCGTGGGAATATCGAGATCATTCGTCGGCTCATCCAGCAGCAGCAGGTCCGCCGGCTCAAGCATAAGCCGCGCAATAAGCACGCGTGCGCGCTCGCCGCCGGAGAGGCGGGAGACGGGCTGGTTGAGCTGGTCTCCGGTGAAGAGGAAGCGTGCGGCCCAGCTTGCCACGTGTAACACGCGGTCGTGGTAAACGACGGCGTCGCTGTCTGGGGCGAGCGCGCGGCGCAGCGTGAGCGATTCGTCAAGTTTGCGTAGCTGTTCGAAGTAGACGATTCGCAGCGCATTCGCACACCTGATGCTGCCTGCCGAGGGCGCGAGCTCACGGCTCAGCAGCCGCAGCAGCGTGGTCTTGCCGCTGCCGTTCGGGCCCACAAGCCCGAGCCGCATGCCTGCCGTGATCGTGAAATTTACGCCGCGAAAGAGCTCGCGGCCGTCGATGGAGCAGTGCAGGGCTTCGGCCTCTACGAGGCGGCGCGTCTGGCGCTCAGTCGCGCTGAAGTCCAGCCCGGCAGTGGCTGTACGGCTGCGTGATTGCAGTTCGTCCAGTTCGGAGATGAGCTCGTGGGCGCGATCAATGCGGGCTTTGGCCTTGGTGGCGCGCGCCTTGGGGCCGCGCCGCAGCCACTCCATCTCCACGCGCACGCGGTTTTCCAGCGACTCCTGGCGGCGCTGCTGCGCGGCCAGGTACTCCTGCTTGCGCGCGAGGAACTCGCTGTACTTGCCCTGAACGCGCAGCATGCCGTCCGGGTAAGTGCGGTTCAGCTCCGCCGTTTCACTGGCCACGTTCTCGAGAAAATATCGGTCATGGCTGATGAGGACGCAGGCAAACGGTGCTACTGCGAGCAGGCGTTCCAGCCACTTGATGCCGGCGAGATCCAGGTGGTTCGTCGGTTCATCCAGCAGCAGAATGTCTGGCTGCTGCACGGCTGCTTCCACGATGGCCAGCCGCTTGCGCCAACCGCCGGAGAGCGTGGCAGCTTCTGCCGCGAAGTCAGCGAAGGCAGCGCGGCCAAGCGCCTCGCGCAGGCGTCCTTCCCGCTCGCCCGTTTGCACGTGCGCTCGGTCGAGCGCCTGCTCGATGATGGAGCGCACCGTGGCACCGGAAGGGAACTGCGAGTCCTGCTCAACGTAGGCGAGGCGCGCACGTTTGCGCAGCGAGACATCCCCTTCGTCCGGGGCGATCTCGCCGGCGAGCATCCTTAGCAGCGTGGATTTCCCGGAGCCGTTCGGGCCGATAAGACCGATGCGGTCGCCATCTTTCACGGTGAAAGACACGTTGCGGAAGAGAAGACTGGCACCAAAGGATTTTGCCAGCCCCTGTGCATGCAGTATCAGCATCTAGCGAGCGGAGGCCGTTGCGGCTGCGTACTCCTCGTAAGGACCCTTGAAGTCTTCTATAGCACCGTTCTCAAAATGCCAGATGCGCGTGCCGACCTCCTCGATGAGGTCCTGGTCGTGGGTGACGAGCAGCACCGTGCCCTCGTACTTCTGCAGTGCCTGGTTAAGTGCATTGATTGACTCAAGGTCGAGGTGGTTGGTCGGTTCGTCGAGGATGAGCACGTTCGGCTTCTGCAGCATGAGCTTGCAGAAGAGCAGGCGCGCCGCCTCGCCGCCAGAGAGGGCTTCGGTCGGCTTGAGTCCCTCTTCGCCGCGGAAGAGCATCTGGCCCAGCAACCCGCGGATGTCTTCCTTGGTGGCCTTCGGGTCGAATTGGTAGAGCCAGTCGAAGACAGTGGACCCGTGCGCGATGGCACCCGTGTGGTCCTGCGGAAAGTAGCCGATCTGCGCCTCGTGGCCCCACTTGACGGTGCCTGTGTCGAGCGTGAAGCCCTTCTCGTTCAGGTCGCGCATCTCTGCCAGCAGGGACTTGATGAGCGTAGTCTTGCCCTGTGCGTTGCGGCCCATCAGGCAGATTTTCTCGCCCCGCATCACGGTGGCAGAGAAGCCGTCAATCACGCGCTGGCCATCATAACTCTTGGTGACGCGCTCGAACTCGAGCGCGTGCTTGCCCGATGGGCGGACCTGGTCAAAGCGGATGTAGGGGCGCTGAATGTTCGAGCGCGCAAGGTCGTTCGTCTGCAGCCGCTCGACTTCCTTCTTGCGGCTGGTGACCTGGCTGGAGCGCGTTCCCGCGGCAAAGCGCGCAATGAACTCGTTGAGCTGCGCAATCTTCTTTTCGCGCTGTGCGTTCTCTGACTCAAGCCGCGAGCGAATCTGTGTCTTGGCCAGCACCATGTCATCGTAGCCGCCGGTGTAGGTGATGATGGTCTGGTAGTCGATATCGGCAGTGTGGGTGCAGACACTGTTCAGAAAGTGACGGTCGTGCGAGATGGTGATCAGCGTACCTTCAAAGCGCAGCAGAAAATCCTGCAGCCAGTGGATCGAATCGAGATCGAGATAGTTGGTGGGCTCGTCCAGCAGCAGCGCCTGCGGCTTGCCGAAGAGCGCCTGCGCCAGCAGCACGCGCACCTTCTGGCCGCCCTGCAGCTCGCCCATCCTGCGCGCGTGCAGTTCATCGGGAATATCGAGCCCCTGGAGCAGGATGGCCGCATCGCTCTCCGCGGTGTAGCCGTCCTCCTCGCCCACGACGCCCTCCAGCTCGCCGAGGCGCATACCGTCCTCATCGGTGAGCTCTGCCTTCTCGTAAATGCGGTCGCGCTCTTCCATGGCCGACCAGAGCGCCTTGTTTCCCATGATGACGGTGTCGATGACGCGATAGGCGTCAAAGGCATACTGGTCCTGCCGCAGCACACCCATCTTCTTCGGGCGGACGACGCTGCCCTTCTGCGCGTCGAGCTCTCCGGTGAGCACCTTCATAAATGTGGATTTCCCGGCGCCGTTTGGGCCGGTAAGTCCATACCGCCGGCCGGCGATGAAGGTGACGGTGACATCCTCGAAGAGGATCTTTGCGCCATAGCGCATGCTGACATTGCTGACTGAAATCATTTGCGGAAGAACTACCTTCGTTTCGTTTTTAGAATCTTCGCTGCTGTTCCTGCGCTGCCTTGGGCTGCGCGTGAAAAGACGATCAGTGAACGAAGCGCGTGACCAGCAGGTTGGTGACGAACGCGCCGACGTAGGCAAGCCCAGTCATCCAGACGAACTGCAAGGCCGGCCACCTCCAACTGTTGGTCTCACGCCGCACCACAGCCAGTGTAGAGGTGCACTGCATGGCAAAGGCAAAAAAGACTACCAGCGCCATGGCGCCGCCAAGCGTCAGGTCATGCCGCAAGGCCGCCTGTAGGCTTAACGACTGCGTTGCAGCATCCGCGCCGTAAAGCGTGCCCAGCGTGCCTACGATGACTTCACGGGCGATAACCGAACTGAGCAGGCCAATGCCGATCTTCCAGTTAAAGCCGAGCGGGTGAATGACCGGCTCGATCCAGCGGCCTACCTGCCCGATGATACTGTCTGGCAGCGCAGCGTGAAAGGGAAGGTGGCTGAGCGCCCACAATGCCAGTGTGACTGCGAGGATAATGGTGCCGGCCTGCTGGGAGAAGACCTTGGCGCGGTCAAGCAGGCGCAGGCCGATCTGCCGCAGTGTGGGAACCCGGTACTGCGGCAGCTCAAGGATGAACGGTGCGGCCGAGGCCTTGAGAATCGACGACTTGAGCAGCCGTGCCGTGAGCAGCGCCGCCAAGAAGCCAAGCAGGTAAAGAGAGAGCATGACGGCGGCGCGCAGGCCGAAAAGACGGCCCAGCAGCGGCTTGTCTGGAACGAAGGCCGCGATCATCAGCGTGTAGATCGGCAGCCGCGCCGAGCAGGTCATGAACGGGGTGACCAGGATGGTGGCAAAGCGGTCGCGTTTGTTCTCGATGGTGCGCGTGGCCATGATGGCCGGCACCGCGCAAGCGTAAGCCGACAACAGCGGGATAAACGCCTTGCCGTTCAGGCCGATAGAGCGCATCATCCGGTCTGCAATCAGCGCAGCGCGGGCCAGATAGCCCGAGTCCTCCAGCAGCCCAATGAAGAGGAACAGCAGAAGAATCTGAGGCAAAAAGACGAGCACCGAGGCAGCGCCCTTCCACATGCCGTCCACGAAGAGCGAGGAAAGCCAGTTCTCACCGAGCAGATGTCCGGCGCTCACACCCACCCCGTCCAGCAGGGCCTGCAATGCATCGCTGAGCGGCTGGCCGACGGAAAAGACGGCCTGGAAGACGCCGATGACCACCGCCAGAAAGCAGACCGGGCCCCAGATGCGATGCAGCAGCACCGCGTCCAGCTTGCGCGTCCACTCGGGCGAGAGCGGTGCCTTGTATTTTGTGCGCGTACTGATGCCCGTCGCCCACTGGCGATAGCTGCGCGCGTTGCCCATCACCGGCAGTTCCAGGCGCGGCGAGCTGACGGGCTGGCTGCGCTTGTTCAGGAACTGCGCAACTGCATCAAGACCGGTCCCGCGCGCGGCGCTGATTTTGGCCACGGGCACGCCCAGCTCCCGCGCCAGCGCCAGGGTGTCGACCTCGCCGCCGCGCGTCTCCATCAGGTCACTCATGTTCAGCAGCACCATGGTGGGCAGCCCCAGAGAGAGGATGGGGGCAGCCAGCATGAGCTGCCGCTGCAGGTGCAGCGAGTCCAGCACCAGCAGCACCGCGTCCGGGACCGGCGTGCCGGGCATGTCTCCGTGCAGCACATCGACGGCGACGCGGCCATCTTCAGAGTAGGTGTTCAAGCTGTAAATGCCGGGCAGGTCAATGAGGGTGAGGTCGCTGCGACCGATGCCGCTCAGCCGGCCCACACGCTGCTCCACGGTTACGCCGGGGTAGTTCGCCACCTTCTGCCGCAGCCCGGTCAGCCGATTAAAAAGCGTTGACTTGCCGGAGTTCGGCGGCCCAACCAGGGCCACGGCGTGCACCTTGCCAGGAACGTGGGGTGCCGTGGGCAGCTCGATGGTTGCGGTAGGTCCGCAGCAATCGCTCACGCCGTCTCCTCCGCCGGTCGCACCCGGATCCAGCGGGCGGTTTCGCGACGCAGCGCCACCTCAAGCCCGTCCACTGAGTAGACCGTTGGGTCGCCGGCAGGCGCCCGGCGCATGGCTACCACGCGATTTTCGGGAACAAAACCCATGTGCATAAGGTGATGCTGAATCTCATCCGGCAGCTCCAGCGCCTCCACAACGCCAACCATGCCTATCTTCAATTCGCTCAGTGCCGTCACTGCCTGCGCTCTCTTCCGTCTCTTCGCCTGCTTTGATGATAAATGCAATGGCGACTCATTCAATCGGATTGGATTGTACCTTCGACGGTAAGGTTTCAGAGTCTCATTTGCAGGCAGGTGTTCGGCGCCGGACAGAGCCTGTCCGCAGATGGACGGTGGCAGCTTGCGTTGCGGAGTGGCTACTCCTGCTTTCAACGGCGTAGACAGAAGCTGAAACCACGCGGGCGGCTGTGGTTCAACGATGGATCGTGTGTGCGGCTGGGGCCGCAACGTGGGAACCACGTGTGGGGCTACGACTTGGTGAGCGCACGGACGCACGACGGCCGGACGGTGCGCGTGTTGAACCTGATCGATGAGTACACGCGGGAGTGCCTGATGATCCGTCCTGAACGGCGATGGAGCAGTGCAAAAGTGATCGAAGTTTTAGCCGACGCAATGGTGAGCAAAGGCGTACCGGAGCATCTTCGTTCCGACAACGGTCCGAAGTGCGTGGCCAAGGACCTGGGCAAATGGCTGACGGATACAGGAGCAAAGACACTGTACGTCGAGCCCGGCTCTCCGTGGGAGAACGGCTACTGCGAATCGTTCAACTCGAAGCTCAGAGATGAGTTCCTGAACGGCGAGATCTTCTACTCGATGAAAGAACTGCGCGTGCTGGTCGAACGCTGGCGCGTCCACTACAACACCGTCAGACCTCACTCCTCGCTGGGCTATCAACCACCAGCACCGGAAGCATGGCTGACCACAACCAGAAAGGGGTATGGAGAAGTGGAAACCGCGACGCGCTTCCCACTTCTCCACACCCCCGACGGCGACTATCCATCTACAAAAATAGCCGCGCTACACTAACAATCAAGCTGGTACAAAAACTCGGGCAGGCCAGAGCGCGGCGCCCTGCCCGACACATGGGTCGATCACGGAAGCAGGACGGGAATAGGAGAGAAGAGGGCGAAGCTTGACGCCTTCACTCTCAGGAAGTGGGTAGTAACGCATCTTGAGGCGTGCGGCATTGCGCATGGTTTCACCTCACCGCATGGTTTAAGTTGTCGTTGAATTCCGGAAAGCATTTATGCGTCGCCTGGCTCTCAATGAGCGCTACGGCCTGTTGCATCTATTGATATCCGCAGTTGGTCAGATCATTTCAGGCAACTTCGTCGTCAGGAGACACTCGCGGGTAGTAATTTGAGAAGGAAGGTACCGAGTTCACGGCCCGCGCACAGTCGTTCCGGCGCGGATGAAGCGGGGTCTGATTGTCTGCAATTCATCCACGAGAGAGTCAACTGTCTAACCCCGTGATCGGAGAAGAAAGATCGCATTCGTTACGCTGGGATCACTTGGCGATCTGCATCCGTGCCTTGCACTGGGGAGTGAATTAGGACGTCGCGGTTACGCGGTCAGCATCATCACAACAGAGTTCTATCGGGAAAAGGTGGAGCAGGCTGGAATTGAGTTCTGTCCGATGCGACCCGACTGGGACCCCACCGAGCCCGACCTGATTGGTCAATGTGAAGATTTTAGAAACGGCCCCAAAATTCTATTCCGGAAGCTGATTCTCCCCCACCTGAGATCCACATACGATGATCTGCTGGCGGCAGTAGATGGTGCCGACCTCATGATTGCTGGGGAACTCGTCTACGCTGCACCGCTGGTGGCTGAGAAGCTGGGAATGCGCTGGGTATCC
Organism: uncultured Acidipila sp.; assembly: GCA_964421715.1. GTDB lineage: Bacteria > Acidobacteriota > Terriglobia > Terriglobales > Acidobacteriaceae > CAYQYM01. The sequence continues at coordinate 2,692 of CAYQYM010000042.1, read as the reverse complement.
ATGATCCTCTCGCCGTGTTCATTCTTCTCAGCCCATGATCCCTCTATGCTTGTGAATGCGCCATGGATGATGAAAGTAAGGAAGGCAGGGCGGATTTCCTATCGTCTCCTTCTGGAGACAGCACGGATAGGGACACGGCACTGGTGGAATCCGGTGCGTGCTTTGCGCAGACAGGAGGGACTAAGCAGCTCCTGTGATCCGCTGATGAAAGATAAGTTTTCTCCCGAACTGGTGCTCGCGCTCTTCTCATCGTGGCTTGCGACTCCTCAGGCGGATTGGCCGCCTCAGACTCTGCAAGCAGGATTTGTGTTTCATGACGGCGGGCATGTCACGATGCGTTCGCACCCTGAACTGGACCAACTCCTTTCGAAGGGCGAATCTCCGCTCGTCTTCACCCTCGGCTCGACTGCAGTAAGCCACCCGGGGAGATTTTATGAGACGAGTATGGAAGCGGTTCGCCGGTTAGGAATGCGCGCGCTACTGATAGGTGCCACTCGCGAAGTCAGGTGGGCAGGACCAAATATCCTCTGGGTCCCCTATGCACCCTATTCCCAAGTCTTTCCATCCGCATCGGTAATTGTGCATCAGGGTGGATCCGGGACAACAGGACAGGCGCTGAGAGCTGGTAAGCCCATGCTATTTGTGCCCTGGGGTTGGGATCAGCCTGATAACGGTGCCCGCGTAGAGCGTCTCGGCGCTGCATTGTGCATCCCCAGGGAGCGGTATACGGCTGAGCGAGCGACTGCAGCGCTACGCCGTCTTACAGACGATGCTTCCTTTGCCCTTCAGTCACAAGCCGCTGCCACTCAGATCCGATACGAGAATGGACTCACAATTGCCGCAGATAGGATTGAAGGCCTCCTAGCCTGAGCCGGGCAACTGCGGCGAATTGTAGGCTTCAATTACTTGACGCATCATCTCTAAGTGACTCCGCAACAGCCCAACGACCTGGCGTGCCCGCTTTTTTGTGCCGAGTGAAGAGTGAGTGTAGCGCAGCTATTTCTGAGTTTAGATAGCCGCCGTCGTCGGGGTGTGGAGAAGTGGGAAGCGCGTAGCGGTTTCCACTTCTCCATGCCCCATGCTGTTTGTCAGCCACGCCTCGGGTGCCGGCGATCGATAGCCGAGCGAGGAGTGGGGTCTGACGGTGTTGTAGTGGATGCGCCAGCGTTCAGCCAGCACGCGCAGTTCCTGGATCGAGTAGAAGATCTCGCCGTTGAGGAACTCATCTCGGAGTTTCGAGTTGAAGCTCTCGCAGTAGCCGTTCTCCCATGGCGATCCGGGTTCGATGTACAGCGTCCTTGCTCCTGTTTTGGCCAGCCATTGGCGCAGGTCCTTCGCGACGAACTCCGGCCCATTGTCCGATCGAACGTGTTCCGGTACACCCTTCATCACCATGACGTCGGCCAGCGCGCCGATGACGATGGCGCTGGACCAGCGGCGTTCTGCTCGCACCAGTAGGCTCTCGCGCGTGTGTTCGTCGATCAGGTTGAGTAGCCGTACGCTGCGGCCGCCATGCGTCCGAGCACTCACGAAGTCGTAGCTCCATACGTGGTTGCGCCGCTCCGGCCGGAGCCGCACGCACGATCCATCGTTGAGCCACAGCCTGCCACGTGGCTTCTGCTTCTGTGGAACCTTCAGCCCCTCGCGACGCCAGATCCTCTCAACCCGATCCTTGCCGACTCGCCAGCCCGCCCGCACAAGCAACGCCGTGATCCGGCGATAGCCATAACGGCCGTACTGGCTGGCAAGCTGGATGATCGCCTGCGTGAGTGCATCTTCGTCTTCGCGCCGGATCGCTCGATAGCGCTGCGTGCCGCGAGGCTGGTGGGCCAGCCGGCACGCCCGCCGCTCCGTCATCCCATGCTGCTGTTGCGCATGGTCTACGGCGATCCGTCGTCGCCCAGGGCTTAGAAGTTTCCCGAGGCGAAGTCCTTCAACACCAGGTTATCCAGGCTAAGGTTCGCTACCAGCCGCTTCAGCATGCGGTTCTCCTGCTCCAGCTCCTTCAGCCGCTTCGCCTGGTCCACCTGCAGACCGCCGTACTCCTTACGCCAGAGGACATACGTCTGCTCCACGATCCCGGCTTCCTTCGATGCCTGCGCCGTCGTCTTCCCGTTCGCCACAGCCACTTCGATCTGTCGCAACAGATTTACTACCTGCTCAGGCTGATACTTCTTGCCCCGTCCCCTACGCTCTCCTCGTCCAGTGTCTCTCTTCTCCACTGGCACATTTCAAGCCGGGCTGTCCAAGTGAAGCGAGAGCGCGTTCCTGATGTTCTCGAACTGAGAGAGCTTCAGCTTCTTCTCACCAAGCTCGACACACGGGAACGCACCTTGGTTTTGCTGGCTGCTGCCACCGGACTTCGTGTGAGCGAACTGTTAGGGATTCGGTGGGCGGATGTGGACTTCGAGAGTCTTGAGCTACGTGTGACCCGATCCATCTGGCACCAGAAGATCGGGGATTGCAAAACGGAAGCTTCTGCCAAGCCCGTCCCACTCGATGAGTACATGGCGGAAGACCTGCTTCAGTGGCGAAAGAAGAGTCCTTATCCAACCCAGGAGGATTGGGTCTTTGCCAGCCCGACCATGAAGGGGGAACAGCCCTATTGGCCGGACAATCTGATGAAGCGGTACATCAAGTGACCTGCCCCCATTTGTTCAGCCATTCATAATTGGAGTTTCTCCTGGTTGAT
>CAYQYM010000041.1:0-11676 GCA_964421715.1 uncultured Acidipila sp. | reverse complement strand
GCGCAGCAGATGGTGGCACAGCTCAGGACCGCGATGCAGCAGGCCGGGGTGGGCCAGTTGCCGGTCTGGAACACTGCCGATGAGTGGACGCCGCCGGCCGACTTCACTGCCGAAGAGGCTGCTGAGTGGCTGGCACGCTCGCTCCTAATCAACGCGGCCGCCGGGGTTGGCCGCGTCTACTGGTTCGCATGGGACGACCAGTCCCACGTCTCGCTCAAGCTGACGGACGCAAGCTACGCGCCGACAGCCGCAGGCTATGCCTATGGACAGGTGTCACAGTGGCTGACGGGCGCAACGCTGAGCGGCTGCTCCGAGGACGCCTCCGGCACCTGGCGGTGCCAGCTGTTGCGCGGCAGCCAAGTGCAGTGGGTACTGTGGAATACGAAGGGCACAATTCCGGCGAGCACAAACGGGGCGGCCGAGAGGGTGGGCCTGGATGGCACGATACAGCCGGTCACCGGGCTGGATACTGTAGAGGTGGGCGGCTCACCTGTGCTGCTCCGGTAGCCGCTGCCTCAACGCTGGCCTGAAAGGCCAGGTTTCTTGAGAAGAAGGGCAGCACCTGGGTGGAGAGGCGCTCAGGAACGCGGCTGGTGTGGGTGCCGTCGTAGGTCTCGTAGGTGTGGGCGATGCGATAGCTGTTCAGCTTTTCGTCGAGGACGACGAGGGACGCCGGAATAGACTTGAACTCGTCCTTTATGCCGGCATCGAAGGCCAGGGCGTGCAGTCGCCTGAGCTCGGGAATGTGCTGCGGCACGGTCACAATGGGCATGTTCGCCGACCACTGGCTCAGCACCTCGGGACGGGGATGCCCGTCCGGATCGGTGGGCAGGTCGAGATAGAGCGGAGCGGCCTTGGGGTCCGGCGACCATGCCGCGGAGAGAGCAAACAGAATCATGGTGCCGAAGTCCGCCTTGTCCACATCGGCCAGCGTATGCACGGCATTTGCCTTGCGGATGGCCTCAGCCTGCTGGCCGGGGTGAAAGTCCTCCCCGAAGTTCAGGCAGCAGGGGCTGAGCGCATAGATGCTTGAAAACACGTCGGAGTGGCGAATGCCGATGCGCAGCGTTCCGTAACCGCCCATGGAATGGCCGGCGAGGCCGCGGCTTTCGGGTTTTGCCAGGGTGCGGTAATGGCAGTCGATGTAGCTGACCAGGTCGCGCGCAATGAAGTCTTCCCAGTCTCCCGTGGTGATGGAGCTGGAGTAGAACGCGCCATGGAAGGCGTTGAACGCGTTCGGCACCACCAGGAGCATCTCCCTCGCGGTGCCACTGGCGAGATCGGCATCCATCAGGTCAGCCAGGTTCATCCACGCGTTCGGCCCGCCAAACCACTTCTCATTGCTGTCGGTGTAGCCGTGCAGCAGGTAAACGACCGGGTAGCGGCGGGTCGTATCCGTGTTGTAGCTGGGCGGCAGATAAACGATGACCTTGCGGTCCGGTGAATCTCCTATGAGATTGCCCGCAAGCGAGGCGCCGTGAACGGTGATGTGTTCTACGGTGCCCTTCTGCTGTGCAGCCGCGGGGCTTGGGAACGAGAGACAAAGCGCGATGAGCAGAAGCGGAACCGAAGCAAGCTTGCGTGACACCAGGTGTGCCTCCTTGAATTGCCAACGGGCGAATTCTATCAATCCAACCCCGCCCTCATCTTGATGCAGTCAAAAAATGCAGGAATCCTCGCCCATCGAGCCGTGAGTCCTGTCTTTCCGAGAGCGCGTGTGCCGCATTTACCAGACTGACGTGTACGGAGCCGGTGCCGCGCCTCAGACAGGACTCCATCACGGGCTGCTCCAGCGCAAACCCGGCGTTTGCGGGCTGCTCTGCCCACACCGGTAAACCAGGTGCCGCAGCGTTGCCGAAGCTTGTCCGCCCAGGGTAGAAACAGGCTCCGAGACGCTGAGAGTGCCATACAATGTAGGTGCGCTCCCGCTCGCAAAACCGATGAAACCAGCCCCAAGTCTCCCTGTATCCTGCGCCGTGCGGTCTACGCAGCCGAGACGGCACCGCGCCGCGACATTCTTTGAAAACCTGTCACTACCCGCCAGCAAGGTGAGCCGGCGAGCCTTGTGGGCCTGATAACGCAGCAAGCCACCACGTGGGTGGGCTACGTGGCCGCCTTCTGTACCACCCTCTCGCTGGTGCCGCAACTCCTTCGGGTGTGGCGGCACAGAAGCGCGCGCGACCTTTCGTTGCCGATGTTTCTCCTGTTCAGCATCGGGGTCACGCTCTGGCTCTGCTACGGAGTGTCCACCCGGTCGGGGCCGGTGATTGCTGCCAATGCCGTTACCCTGGTGCTCTCGGTCACAATTCTAGCCCTCAAGATTCAGTTCGACGGCAGGTCTAAGAACCTGGGCGACAGTCAGTAGGGCTGGCGCACCCACGGCAGAATAATGGTATCTTCTCGCGTACCAAACCCCTCGAGCCGGGCGTGTACTAAACCCGTTCAAGCTGGGCGAACTTTTCCACCAGCTTCTTGACCCCGAACTTCGCAAACTGCACGGTAACCTTTGCGTCGTCGCCCTCGCCCTCGCGGCGGAAGACAACGCCCTCGCCGTACTTAGGATGGCGCACACGCTGTCCGCTCTTCACGCCGGTGGTGCCGGTGGGGGCTGGAACTTCCAGCCTGGGCCGGGGAGCGGCCTTGCCGCGGCCTCCAAAGAACTGCGCAATGTTGTCGAGCGAGTCGGGAGTGCGCGCCTCCGGTCTGCGCGCGATGCCTTGTGCCCCCGGTACCGTCCGTGCTGCCGTCCGCGCTGGGCGCTGGTCTTCGTCCTCGTAGCTCCAGTGGCGTTCGCCGGTCTCTGCCGCGCCGCGCCGCTGAAAGCCAGAGGGTGCGGTGGTATATCCAGCGGCGTATCCGCCCCAGGACTGCGCACGCTGCTGGCTTGGGCTAAGGTCTTCGATGAGCGCCGTGGGCACCTCTTCAAGGAAGCGCGAGGGCAGGCTGGCCTCAGGCATGTCATTGCCATAGCGCCGGCGGTAGCGTGCGCGTGTGAGCACCAGTGCGTCCATGGCGCGCGTCATGCCGACGTAGCAGAGCCGGCGTTCCTCCTCCATCTGCTCGGGGTGGTTCAGCGTGCGCGAGTGCGGAAAGAGGCCCTCCTCCATGCCGGCCAGCAGCACCACCGGGAATTCCAGGCCCTTTGCGGCGTGCAGTGTCATCAAGGTGATGCGCGCGTCCGGTTCATACTTATCCGTGTCGCTGACGAGCGCGGCGTGGTCGAGAAACTCGGCCAGCGTCTCCCCGCGCTGCTCTGCATCCTGCGCGGCGTTGGCCAGTTCCTTCAGGTTTTCTATTCGCGAGAAGGCCTCGGGCGTGCCCTCCTCTTCGAGTGCGCGGATGTAGCCGCTGCGGTCATTGATGAAGCGGATGATCTCCGGCAGCGTAGCCCTGCCGCCCTCGGTGCGAAATGGTTCGCGCTCGCCTGCCGCGGCGAGGGCGGCGTCGGACGCCCCGGTTCTTGCTGGCAGCGTGCCTTTGCGCAGGGGCGCGGACGCCTCCGCAAACGGGTTGAACGCCGCGGCGTCGAGCGGAAGTTCAGGCTCCGTCTCGCCCGCCGCTTCTCCAAAGTCGAAGCTCGTGTTGCCGAAGTCGGCATCGGCGCTGGCCAGAGATTCGTCCGCTTCACCTGCGGTAGCCACCTCGCCGCCCGCGTTTCCGGCCGCGTCTTTACTTAGGCCCTCGCCCAGCTTCTCCGCAAAGCCGGGCGCAAGCATCGCGCGTGCGTCTTCAATCATGCGGCGAAAGCTGTCAAGCGCGATCAGGGCGCGGCTGGGCAGCAGCCTGCCCTCGAGCGCCTTGCGGATGGCCGTCCAGGTGCTTGCGCCGGTCTCAAGGGCCAGCCGTTCCAGCGTGTCCAGCGTCGTCCTGCCAATGCCGCGCGTCGGCGTGTTGATGACGCGCTGCAATGCGATCGAATCGTGCGGATTTTGCACCAGTTTCAGGTAGCTCAGCAGGTCCTTAATCTCGGCGCGCTCATAAAACGAAAAGCCGCCCACCATGGTGTAGGTGATGCCGTAGCGCCGCAGCGCTTCTTCCACCAGGCGCGATTGCGAGTTGGTGCGGTAGAGCACGGCCGCGCGCGGCAGCTCCTGCTCCTCGCCGGCCTTGCGCAGGTATTTATTCAGGTAGTCGGCGATAAAGAGCGCTTCATTCTCCCCGTCCGGTGCCTCGTAGTAGCCGATCAGCGCACCGCCTTCGCGCTCCGTCCAGAGGTGCTTTCCCTTGCGCTGCGCGTTCCGCGCCACCACAGCGCCCGCGCCTTCAAGAATCACCTGCGTCGAGCGGTAGTTCTGCTCCAGGCGAATGGTTTTTGCGCCGGGAAAGTCGCGCTCAAACTCAAGGATGTTGCGGATGTCCGCGCCGCGCCAGGAATAGATGCTCTGGTCTTCATCGCCGACCACGTAGACGTTCTTCTCTTCGCCGGCCAGCAGCTTCATCAGCTCGTACTGCGGGCGGTTCGTGTCCTGGTACTCGTCAATGAGCAGATAGCGGTAGCGCCGGTTGTAGCGCTCGCGCACCGCGGCTGAAGACCTGAGCAGCCGCACGGCCTCGAGCAGCAGGTCGTCGAAGTCGAGCGCGTTGTTCTTGCGCAGTTCCTTGCGATAGGCCTCGAAGATGTGCGCGACGCGCTCGCTGGTGGGGTCCGCGGATTGCAGGTAGAACTCCTGCGGGTCCAGCATGTGATTCTTTGCCCAGGAAATGCGTGAGAGCACGACGCGCGGCGTGAGCTGTTTGTCGTCCAGCCCCATGCGGCGCATGATCTGCTTTACCAGGGATTGCTGGTCGCTCTCGTCATAGATGGCGAAGCTCTTCGTCAGGCCCTCACCGCCGATGCGCAACGCCTCGATATCGCGCCGCAGCATGCGCACGCAGAAGGAGTGAAAGGTGGCGATGAGGGGACGCGCAAGCGTGCTTGCACCCATCAGCTTCTCGATGCGCTCGGCCATCTCCTTGGACGCCTTGTTGGTGAAGGTGACAGCGAGGATCGCATCCGGAGCCACGTTGCGCGCCTCGATCAGGTAAGCGATGCGATGCGTGATGACGCGGGTCTTGCCGGAGCCTGCGCCGGCAAGGATCAGCAGCGGGCCATCCACGCTCTCAACCGCATCGCGCTGCTGCGGATTCAACTTTTCCAAAAGGTGCTGCAAAGGGATTCCTGACCTGGCTTGTGCCTGCTACCAGTTTAACGGCATAGGCGAAGTCTCGCCGTGCCTGGGGCGTAGCTTGCGCAGGCATGCAGGGTTGAGATAGTCAGCGCGCTCGAGAACGTTGGACTGGCTTAGGGCAGGCGAGTAAAGCCCAGTGCAGCAAGTGAGATACGCTACTGGTCTGCTATTGCACTGGTTCCGGATTCGCTGAATCGGGTCCGACAAGACCATGTTTTTCCATGCGATATATCAACGTGCGGCGGCTTATATCGAGATAGCGCGCAGCCTGCGTTTGATTGCCTTGAAACTTCTCCAGTGCGCGGCTGATCAGTTCTCGTTCTATACCTTCAAGGCTCAGGCCCTGCTCGGGCAGCGTGGGCCAGAGCACGGCGCTGCTCGCGGATGGAGTGATCAGCTCTTCCGGCAGATCGTCGGTGAGAATGACTTCGCCTGCAGCCAGCAGCATGAGACGTTCGAGAACATTCTCGAGCTGGCGCACGTTGCCGGGCCATGTATAGGAGATGAGGCGCTGCTGCACGGTGGGCGAGAGCCGAATTTCGGCAAGACCATGGCGCTGGCGAATGCGCTGTTGCAATGCCTCGATGAGCCCCGGAATATCTTCGCGCCGTTCGCGTAGAGGCGGCACCTTCAACGGAACGACAGCCAGCCTGTAATAGAGGTCTTCGCGAAAAGTAGCATCTTCCATCATCGCCGAGAGATCGCGGTGGGTGGCTGCGATGATCCGCACGTCGACTTTAACGGGTGCACTCTCACCGAGTTTTGCGAGTTCGCCTTCCTGCAGAACGCGCAGCAGTTTCACCTGCGCCTCCAGCGGCAGCTCGCCTATCTCGTCAAGAAAGAGCGTGCCACCGTCGGCCATTTCGATACGTCCGGGTTTGTTGGCCATTGCGCCGGTGAAGGCGCCCCGGGCGTAGCCGAAAAGCTCGGATTCGACCAGATCTCTGGGAAGGGCGCCACAGTTGATCGCTACAAAGGGACGATTGTGGCGCCGGCTGTTGTGATGAATTGCGCGGGCAATGAGCTCTTTACCCGTGCCGGTTTCTCCGTGAATCAGGACAGTGGCATCACGCTGGGCCACTCGCGCAGCTTGATCAAGCACGCGTAGTAGCGCTTTGGAGCGGCCAACGATGCCCTCGAAGCCGTACCGCTCATCGAGGGCGGAGCGCAGCGTGCGCACCTCTTCGAGCAGGCTCTGGCGTTCCATCGCGCGGTCGAGAACGAGAACCAGCGCGTCGAAGTCGATGGGCTTCGTTACGTAGTCATACGCGCCGAGCTTCATCGCTTCGACCGCCGATTCAATGGTTCCAAAGGCGGTGATAACAATGACGGTGGTCTGCAGTCCTTGCTTGGCAATCTTTTCGAGAAGTTCAAGCCCGGTGGTGGGCATATGCAGGTCGGTAATGACGAGCTGGGGTTCAACCTCCCGCAGTGTGGACCAAGCCTGGTCGCCATCCTGGGCCAACGAGACTTGGTAGCCGGCCTCTTCCAGCTGCAGCTTCATCACGCGGCGGAGGCTGGGGTCGTCGTCCACAACCAGGATGCGGCCGGGCTTCATATCGCTTCTACTTTCAATTTGTCTCGCGACACGGGTTTCGACACAGGGAGTTCGAGCAGAAATACGGCTCCCGGATTTGCGTTCGGGCGGCAGGTAAGCGTACCCCCGTGCTGGGCAGCGATGTTGGCGGCTATCGCCAGTCCGAGACCGGTGCCGGTCTCCTTTGTTGTAAAGAAGGGATCGAAGATGTGATCCTGCGCCTCTGACGAGATACCGCTGCCGTTATCCGCTACCTCTATGCAGAGGCTTCCTGCTGTAAACCAAGTCCGGATCATCACGAGGCCGTCCCGCGGGGTTGCCTGGACCGCGTTGAGAACGAGGTTGAGCAGGAGTTGTTTGATCTGTTCAGGATCGCACTCGATCTCACGGCCGGATGCTTCGGCATCGACGCGCAGCCTTATCTGCTGGCCAGTTGTGCTGTGCTGCGCCAGTGCGACAACGGACTGGACGATCTCCGTTGGCGAGGCAGGCTGCATGCGAGGGAGGCGCGGGCGGGCGAAATCGAGAAAGTTGGAGAGCAGCTTGTTGAGCCGTTGTGATTCCTTGGCAAGAATATCCAGGCATTCTGCCCGGACAGCCGGCGACGCCTGACCTCGGGCGAGAATCCCGGTCGCGCCGCTAATGCTCGCGAGTGGATTGCGTATCTCGTGCGCGAGACTTGCCGAAAGCTGGCCCGCGGCGGTGAGTCGCTCCGCCTTTTTCAACTGGTCGATATTCTGACGCAGCTCGGTGTAAACACGTTCGAGTTCTGCCTTCGTCTCTTCGACGCGCCGCCGCTGCATGCGCTCGCGGTCGGCAAGCAGGCCGGCAATGATTCCGGCGGTGCCGAACGTGCTGAGCTCGACGACCTGGTCCTGGGCGTCGAGCGGCACGCGGAACCAGTGGCGGTAAATGGACGGAGCCTGCAGTACAGTGGCGAGCAGCACTGTTTTCACCGCCCCGCGCCAGCCAAACACCATGCCAGCAAGCATGAACGGCAGGATATTGAGATGGTGCAGAACATTGTGCAGAACGACAGCATGGGGCGGCGCGAGCCAGGTGAAGGTGGCCAGAAGGACCACCGAGACGACGATCAGGACGGCTTTCCAGCGCGATGGCCACAGGTTTGGAAGACGAAGAGGCACGCGTTCATTGTCCCATGCGCCAACCATGCTGTTCCTGACCCAGTAGGACCGAGCCGTCGATGTAAAAGAGGCGGACATCCGGCAGGTTATTTGCAATTTGACTGCCGGATTTCATGGCTGTTTTCCTGCATCCATCGCTTGCAACGCGGCGCGCCGGCATTGTCATTACGGACGATAACGTACAGTGGTGTCCCATTTCGTACAGCTCACGGAAAGAATACTGCGGGAAATCACGCGCTTCGGCAACTTTGCGCTTTGGCGTGTGAATTGCCAGAGCATGAGCGTGAGATGTCTTGCCCTTATGCTCCTTCTGCTGCTCTCCGCCGGCGCCGCATCCGCACAATCCTGCGGCTATACAGTCAGGTGCGCCGAACCTCTGGCCCAAACTGGCGGGACCGGCCCATTCCGGCAGGCCGGCAACCCCGGAGTAGAGCCTGCATCCGCTCCTGTGCCGCAAGGTGGATCGCAAGCTGCTCCTGCTCCAGATAGAAACGGCCCCGTACTCAAATTGACCCTTGCGGATGCGATTGCCATGGCGCAGCAGAATAGTCCGCGCCTGCATGAAGCCGCCGCCCTGGTGGGGCGCGCCGCCGCGGGAGCAGTCACTGCGCGTGTGTACACGAATCCCCTCGTGGAGGTATACGAGGGCAACCAGTATGCCCGGCGGGTCGTTCAATATCCGGGAAACCCAGGGCTGCTGCAACACTATGCCGCCTATCAAACGATCGAGATACCAGCAGAGCGAAGAGCTCGCGCACGGGAAGCAGACCATAGGGTGGCGAGCAGTCGCGCGGCGACAGAGGTGCTTACCCTTGCGGTGGTCGCGGATGCAATGTCTGCATTCTACGACGCGCTGCGGCAGCGTAAGCGCATCCAGCTCTCGGAAGAAAATCTGCGACTGGTGGAGGATCTGCGACGCCGTGTAGAGGTGGAGGTCGAGACTGGAGAGAAGGGCCGCCTGGAGCTGACCCGCGCCGAGGCTGAACTTGCGCAGGCGCGGTTCGCGGTACGCAGCGCAGAGATTCAGTATGCCAATGCAATCGTAAACCTCAGAGCGGCGATCGCGGCGCCTCCCAAGGCAAAACTGGAGCCCGAAGGCCAATTCGAACCACGAACAAAACTGCCTCCCATCGAGGTCTTGCGGGAGACCGTACTCGAAAATCATCCCTTGGTTGAACAATCCAAAGCCGAGATTGGGGCGGCCCAGGCAGATCTGGCCCGGCAGCGTGCTCTGCGCATTCCGCAGCCGGTTGCGTTTGCAGAATTTGAGAATCAGCCCGATCTGCGGTTCTGGCGCGCTGGGTTCAACGTGCCGATCCCGTTGTGGGACCGCAGGCGCGGGCAAATCGCCAATGCGCGTGCGGCCATCTCGCAATCGCAATCAGTACAGGACCAACGGCTGCTGCTGCTGAATGCGGAGCTGGAACGTGCATACGAGCAGTACCAGTTGGCCGATCAGCAGGTTACCACGCTCGAGGCAGGCTCGCTGCAGGCAGCAGAGAGTGCCGTGGATGCAGCCAAGGCCGCATACCGGTTTGGCGAGCGCGGGATTGTAGAGGTTCTGGATGCCCAGCGCGTGCTGCAAAATGTGCGCGCCGACCTGCTGGACGCGCAGTTCGCGCGCCAGTCCGCTCTGGTTGACTTGGAGAGGCTGAGTGCAATGCCAATGGTGGCGGGGAGGCCATGATGAGATCGCAGTGGAGACTGCAGGGGATTCCTGGAGTTCGCGAGTGCGCATGTTTGCTGGCCCTGCTTGCGTCGACGCTGGCTGCAACTGGCTGCAACACGAAGCCGCAGGCCCGTGCGGAGGCAGCGGCGGAGAAGAATCCGGCAGAGGTGACGATTACGCCCTCACTGCAGCAGTTCCTCAAATTTGGAACGCCGCAGATGGCAGACGTCCACGGCACCCTGCAGGTGACGGCGCGCGTGGAAACCAATGCGAAGCATGTTGCGCATGTCAGTTCTCCGGTCAAAGGAAGAATACTGAAGCTGCTGGTCTTCGAAGGGGAATATGTGAAGGCGGGCACGGTGCTGGCGACGCTGCACAGCACAGAGCTGTCGGATGCACAATTTGCGCTGGTAAAGGCAGTCTCGCAACAGAGCCTGGCGGCAGCCGCGGAGAAGCGCGCACAGCAACTGCTTGCCGCCGATGTCATCGGGCAGGCGGAGCTGGAGCGCCGCCGGGCTGAACTGCTGCAGGCCGCGACGCAGGCCGAGTCGTACCACACGGAACTGCTGGGACTGGGCATGACGGAAGCGCAGATCAAGCGATTGGAGACGACGCACAGGCTCAGCGCAGATTATCCGATCGTAAGTCCGAAGGCAGGCACCGTGCTGCGCCGCGACATCACGATTGGCCAGGTAGTGCAACCGGCTGACCCGGCATTCACGATCGCCGATCTCTCAACTCTTTGGATCACCGCCAACGTTCCGGAGGAGGATGCCGGTCAACTGCACAAAGGTTTGCAGGTGCAGGTTCGCATCCCCGCGCTGCCGAAACAAAGTATCACCGGACAGCTTTCGTTTGTCTCTCCAATCGTTGATCCGGCTACGCGAACGGTAGCGGTGCATATGGACGTAGCGAACCGGAATGGGCTGCTCAAGCCGGATGAGCTCGCGAGCATGACATTCACCGGAAAGGCTGAACGCAAACTAACGGTTCCCTCTTCGGCCATCGTGCGCGAGGACAATAAGGACAGCGTGTTCGTCCGCATTGGTCCGCAGAAGTACGTTCTGCGCGAGGTATTCCTGGGCGAGGAGCAAGGAGACCGCAGGGTTGTTTTGAGCGGTCTCCGGGGCGATGAACAGATAGTCACCGACGGGGCGTTTCACCTGAACAATCAGCGTAAGCAGAACGCCATTCAGGGAGGCGATTAGATGATCCAGGCCATTGTGGCAGCCGCACTGCGGCAGCGAATCATCCTTGTCGTGGTGGCGCTGGTGTTGATCGGCTTCGGCATTCACGCGGCCCGGCATCTCTCGGTCGATGCCTTTCCGGATGTCACCAACATCCAGGTCCAGATTGCAACAGAGGCACCGGGCAAGTCACCCGAAGAGGTAGAGCGGTTTATCACGATCCCGATCGAAATTGCCATGACCGGCTTGCCCGGAATGACAGACATGCGCTCACTGATCAAGCCGGGTCTATCGTTGGCCACTCTTGTGTTCTCCGATGACAGTAACCTCTACCGCGAGCGGCAGATGGCCTCCGAGCGGCTCGCCGAATTGCGCGACAAGATGCCGCCGGGCGTGACGCCGATCCTCGGGCCAATCACAAATGCACTTGGCGAAGTCTACCAGTACACGCTGGAACTGCCGGGCGAGGACGCCGAAAAACACCCGCTCACCAACGAGGAGCTCGTGCAGCGGCGTACGCTCCAGGACTGGGTTGTGCGGCCCCTACTCCGCTCCATACCGGGCGTTGCGGAGATCAATTCAACGGGCGGATACGTGAAGCAATACGAGGCTTTGGTCGATCCGCAAAAGCTGCATTACTACAACCTCACCATCAACGAGGTGCGGGATGCGCTGGCGCGTAACAATGCGAATGCTGGCGGTGGTGTTCTGCCACAGCACGCCGAGCAGTACCTGGTCCGGAGTGTCGGACTTATCCATAACCTCGATGACATAAGCAACATCGTGTTGAAGGAGAGTAAGGGCACGCCGGTTTACATCCGCGACGTGGCTCAGGTGCGGCTGGGAACCGCGGTGCGCGATGGCGCCATGATCAAAAATGGCTACACCGAAGCCGTGGGCGGTGTCGTGCTGATGACCAGCGGCGGCAACGCAAAGGAGATCGTCAGCCGCGTGAAAGAGCGGGTGGCCC